>NZ_JBEPDB010000106.1:0-25232 GCF_040300025.1 Dactylosporangium sp. NPDC000555
GCCGGCGGCCCGCGCCGAGCGAGCCATGTCGTTGATCTCGCACAACAGTCTGGTCAGGTCGGCCGCCCAGGTTTGCGTCGGGTCGGCGTCGAGGACTCCGGTCAGTTCGCGCAGGTGGTGGGCGTGGGAGCGCCGTTCCATTTTCCAAGGATCTGGAACGCCCTGGTGCCCGCGAGATTCAGGCCCGTGGCCTACGGCGCGGGTCCGAGGCGAGCGTCCCGGCGGGCGGGGACTGCGGCGACGCGATTTCGAACGCGCCAGCGATGAGTGCGGAGACCTGCGGGTTCTGCTGGGCTCGCGGCGAGCGGAAGCAGATCCTCCGTTGCCACTGAGATGTACCCGCCGGGAGAATCGGTTCCGGGTACTCGTCGGCCCCGTGCGACCGATCATTGCGCGAGAGCTCCCATCCGTGCTGGCCAGCCAGCAGGACGGGGACGGCGAAGTCCAGGTCCAGTCGAGTCCGGACGGTAGTCAGAATCGAATAGCATTGCGTTACTTCCGGCTCGGGCTCCGTGGGACGTTCGCCCGAGTAAAACGTCTGCCACGCCTGTTTGAGGCTTTCGGTGAGGCTGGGCTGCGGTGGCGGCAGGTGATGCCGGCCTGCGGGAGTCACGTGGAAGTTGATCGACAAGGGTCCGATTGTGGTATCTACGCCAGCTTGTACGGGTGTGACCGACCAAACGGGGCGCTCGACTCCAGCCACCCTCAGGTTCCCCAAGTTCCTGTTCGCGATGCTTTTGTGGGGCACGAACGTGGGTGGTGCCGGCTCACCGAGGTCTTCTGACAGCACCACCGATTCGTGCAAGGCGGCGAACGCCAGCCGGATTGCGTCGGACGCCGCCTGGGCAATGGCCTTCTGCTCCGTGAACAGCTGCGCCGATCTCTTCGAGCCTTTTCGGTTCCCATCCAGCCGCTGCGCTGCGGTGACAAGACTGTTGTTGTAGGCGTCGGTCGACTCGACGAACACCTTGAGCGCTATGGACTGCACGCGCTCAATCGCGACTCGGGCCGCGTCACGGCGACCGAGGCCGAACCCGCAGAGGGCCAGGTATCGTTCGGCGATCACCACCTGAAGCGAAGTGCGTGCCGCGGCGGTCGCCTCCACGAATCGTTCCCGAGCGCGAGTCAACTCCTCTTCGCGAAAGCGCGGATCCGAAGCCCTACCGGCGTCGACAAGGGTGCGCAAGCCACTGCGGATCGCGACGGTGTAGCGCTGTTCAAGCACCTCATCCAGCCGCGACTCGATGCCGGCCAATCGCGCATCGAGTCTGTCCTCGCTCGCCCATAGGGCGCTGACGATCTCGGCGGCCATCGCAGCCAGATTCGGATCACCTCCGACCGCGGCGATCAAACGCGACAATCCGTACTGTGCGGCCAAGGTGGTGATCGCCGTCAACGGCTCCATGCCCATACGGATAGCAGTCGATGGCACCTAATGCAACGGCGAGGAGTGCTGTCTTCTGCCAGACCAGTCGGCCGCCGGGGTGGTGGTGGGTCCAGAACAGCGGGGTGAGGCCGCGCCGGTCCGCGTCGGTCAGCGCTTGCCGGAAATCAGCTCCCGCTCGTCATCCAACAGCGTCCAGTGCTCGACAAGCTCATCCAGATCCAGCGATCGGGCCACGGCCGGACATCATCGCCTACCGACGGCACCGGCGCCCCGACAAGCGTGCGGCGTCCTCGTCGCGGACCGGGTAGCCCTGGCCGCGTAGCACGTTGATGGCCAGGGTGGCCACCGCGCCCGCCACCTCCGCCCGGCGGCCGGCGGCGCGTTCCACCGCCGCCCATAGCTGCGCGACGTCGACCGGCCCGGTCCGCGATATCCAGCGCCGCCAGCACGGTCCGCACCGCTCGGTGTACCGCTTGATCGCCGACGGGTCCGCGACGTCCAGCTGCCCGGCCACGTACTCCACCGCTGACCAGTAAACCTCGAGCGGATCCTCGGTCACGCCCAACCGGCTGTGGTCGCCGCGTTTGCTCGCGAACAGATCCACCGCAGTGCTGTCGTACGCCGGACAACTGGTCGTCGGACAGGAACTCCACGGGCACAGCCGCACGACGTACGCCACTCACCACACGTCCGCAGACCCGAAGGCGAGATCGTCGCCAACGCCAACCTCGGTACCGATGCTCCTCAACGCCGGCGCAGCTCAACTCGATGCGAATTATCGGATTACTATTACCAGTAATTCGATAATTCGGCCGGACGGCGACGCGGCGGTGTCTGGGGTGGGTAATCGAGTCGTACACCATAACTGTCATTATGCGGTGTCACCACACAGACTGTATGGTGTACCAGTGACTGAGCAGCTCGTGCACTGTCGACGGTGCGGAGAGACGAAGCCGCGCGACGCGTTCTACAACCTGCCGCACACGACGGCGCCGCGACGACCGTGCAAGGCGTGCATCCTTCAGGACAAGCGCACCCGCTACGCCACACAGGACGGCGACCGGATCTCACACGCGCAGGTGCTGCGGGAGAAGCACAACCTCACGCCCGCGGAGTACGACCGCATGCTCACAGCGCAGGGCGGCCTGTGCGCGATCTGCCGCAAGCCGGAGACCACGCGTGGGCGCGGTGGTACACCGAGGCGGCTGACGGTCGACCATGACCATCGGACCGGTGCGGTGCGCAAGCTGCTCTGCCACCGGTGCAACCTGGTCACCTGGGCGGTGCAGGAGAACCCCGGCCTGCTCGACATGGTCCGGGCATACCTGGACGGGCATGCCCCCGAAATGGGGCCGGACCAGTCGTTGCGCGAATAAGGGACCGCCGGCGCGCGGTGAACCGGCACCGGATCACCGCGATGCGGAGCGCCGGTAAGCAACGTGTCACCAGCCGCCAGCCCCGGACGAGGCAGGTCGGTGTCGAACCTGCCGAGGTCGGCTCTGCGAGTGGCCGGGTCGCGCGATCGAGTACCAAAGGCTTCGGCCGCTCGGCGAGGTCCCCGACCTGCCCGTCACCACCAGTTGAGCCGAACATGCGTGGTTCATACTGGTTTGTCTGTCGGGCATAGGGTAGGCGGCATGGCGCTGCGACTTGTTCAGGCGAATTTCAAGGCTCGGGATGACTCGGCGCTCGGCCGGTTTTGGGCGGTGGCGCTCGGCTGGGACGTTGCCAGCTCGGGTCCCGGTGCGACCAACGTCGCACCCGCGGGCTTCGTCTGGACCGACCCCGACGCGCCTGTCTGCGTCGATGTCATAGCCGTCCCGGACCCCGAAACGGTGCAGTACCGCATGCACCTCGACCTCGCCACCACCTCTGCGGCCCATCAGACGGAGTTGGTCGCGCGCCTGAAGGAGCTCGGGGCGACGCCCGCCGACGTGGGCCAGGGCGACGCCCCGTGGACGGTCCTCGCCGACCCGGAGGGCAACGTGTTCTGCGTGCTGGAACCCCGGGAGATCTACCGGGACACCGGGCCGATCGCCGCGATGGTGGTCCACTGCGGGGACCCGCGGGCCATGGCCCGGTTCTGGGGCGAGGCGATGGACTGGACCCTGCACGAGGTGACCGGCGATCATGCGACGCTGCGCTCGGCCAAGGGTGTCGGGCCGTATCTTGAGTTCCTTCGCACGCCCGACGTGAAGGATATACGGCACCGCATCCATCTCGACCTGGTGCCGTATAGCGGGGACGATCAAGCGGCGGAGGTCGCTCGGCTGCAGACCCTCGGCGCGACGCTCGCCGACGTCGGCCAGGGCGACGTCCCATGGATCGTCCTCGCCGACCCGGAGGGCAACGAGTTCTGCGTCCTGGGCCGTCCGTAGCCTTTCAGCCCAGAACAACGCTAAGCAATGGTGGTCTTTTCGCGCGGTGGTGTGATGAGCCGCCGGGTGAGGGCGATGAGATCTGATACGGCGGGGTGGCTTGGTGGTTCCTTCCAGGCGAGGTAGACGGTGACAGCCGGGGCGTCGATGAGTGGGATGTAGGCCACGGCGGGGTTCGGGTACATGGCCGCGGTGGCAGTGGTGGTGACGCCGACAGCGTGGCCGGTGGTGATGGCAGCAAGCCAGTCGTCGGTGTTGGCGACCTCAATGGTGTCGTCCGGGGTTTCGTCCGGAGACCAGAGGTCGAGGGTCGTGGTACCGGCGACGGTGTTGACGGCGATCGACTCGGTGCTGAGATCGTGCAAGGTGAGTCGTGGTTTCTGGGTGAGGGTGCTGTCGGCGGCGACAGCGGCGACGCGCGGCTCGATCAGCAGGGCCACGGTGTGCACCTCGGCGGGTAGGTCGACCTCGCCCCGGATGACGGCGACGTCGACGGTGCCGTGGTCGAGCCCGGCGGTGCGATCGTCGACGCGCAGGAGCTGCAGTGGTGTGTGCGGGCATTCCTGCTTCCAGCGTCGAAGCAGGGGCGTGGTGTGTTCGCCCAGTGCTGACCAGGCGTGGCCGAGGCGTAGTGGCCATGTCCCGGCGCGGGCCGGATCGAGTGCCTCATCGACGGCCGCGGCCGCGGCGGCGGCCCGGGGCTGGAACGCGTGTCCGGCAGCGGTGAGCCGTAGGTGATGGGTGGACCGGTCGATCAGGCGGACACCGAGGTGGGCTTCCAGCTGGCGCAGTGTGCGGGAGAGCGCGGGCTGGGTCACGTGCAGCCTGGCCGCCGCCCGGGTGATGGTGCCTTGGTCGGCGATGGCGAGGAAGGCGCGCAGATGCCGCAACTCCACAGTCATAACGGCAGAGCATAACCGCAGCGAGATCGGCATTTCAGTTGCCATGGGGTGACTCCTAGTGTCGACCGCATGGTCAACGTTCCCAGCTCCGCACCGTCCGCCGTCACGCCTGCCGACGTCCCGGTGCCCTCGACACGGCACCCCGGCGCAGGTGCCGGGGCGGTAGGGCTGGTGCTGGGAGCCGTGCTGTCCGTGCAGTTCGGCGGCGCGGTCGCGGCGCTGCTGTTCCCCCGGATTGGGGTGGACGGGGTATTGACGCTGCGGCTGATCATCGCGGCCCTGGTACTGCTGGCGGTGTGCCGGCCCCGCGTGCGGGGATATCGGCGCACGGACTGGTTGTTGATCGGCGGATTCGGCGTGGCGCTCGCCGGCATGAACACGCTGTTCTACCACGCGATCGAGCTCATCCCGCTCGGTCCCGCGGTGATGCTGGAGGTGCTGGGGCCGCTTGTGCTGTCCGTGGTGACCGCTCGCTGCGTGGCGAGTTGGCTGTGGGCCGGCCTCGCCGCCGCCGGTGTGGCGTTGCTGAGCAGCGTCGGATTCGACCGGCTCACCCCGGCCGGGATCGGCTTCGCTGTCGCGGCAGGCGCCATGTGGGCCGGATACATCCTGGCCAGTGCGCGGGTCGGGCAGCGCTTCCCCAAGGCTGACGGCCTGGCCCTGGCCATGACCGCCGCCGCGGTGATCACTCTCCCCTCGGGGGCTGGCGCGGCGGGAACCGCGCTGTTGAGCCCTTCCATCCTGGCGATGGGCGCTGCCGTGGCGCTGCTCTCCACCGTGCTGCCCTACACCCTGGAATTGCTGGCGCTACGCCGCATGCCCACCACGACCTTCGCCGTGCTGATGAGCCTCGGACCCGCCGTCGCTGCGCTCGCCGGCTGCGTCGTCCTGCATCAGCAGCTCACCACTGTCGAAGGGCTGGCCATCGCGCTGGTTATCGCCGCCAACGTCGGCGCTTCTCGGCCAAGGCCTCCTCTACCTTCGCCTTCGCGGCCGACTCCCGGCCGCTGACAGCCTGGTCGAACAGCAGCAGCGTTTCATCCAGCACATCGACCGCAGACTGTGCCAGCAACGTGAGCAGGATCGGATACCGCCGCTCCGCCTCCCCGCGCTGCAACACCTGCGCGGTCAGCCGCCGGCCGACCCCGGCCAGGAACCGGCGCCGTTGCTCCGGCAGCATCGACAAAATTTAAGGTGTGAGCGTCGAGCCGGTGAGTCCTTAGCGTTGTTTTGGGCTGGAAACTACGGAGGGCCCGTCCTCGCGCCGGCCTGACGCGAAGCCTTCCCGCCTGCGAGCCGGACAGCGTCGCCCGGCTCGGGCATGCCTCCGCCCGATGCCTGCCGACTGATCCCGAGCGCACGAGCCGGAAGCGGCGCCGGTGTTTACCGAGGTGTTCGGCCTGCTCGGGCCCAACGGCACCCGCAGGTCCACGACCCAACGGCACGGCCGACGCGCGACGAGGCGCCGAGGCCGGCGGGCCCCGTGACCCGCCGAACCGGACAATCACGGCACCGGTGGGCCCTGCCCGCGACCCGGCGATGACCGCCCCCGTGGGTCCAGGGGCGGCCATCGGTACTGGACGATCAGCCGCGCAGGCCCGCCATGCCCGCGGCGCTGATCTTGGAGAAGCGCAGCGACTGTCCGGGGTCCGCGTTGCCGCCGGGGGCGTTGTCCTGCTCGTAGTTCGGGTTGTGCCAGCCCTTGGCGCCGATGCCCCGGAAGAACCCCGAGTAGTTGATGTCGCTACGGGGGTCACCGAACGGGATCATCGAGTAGCCGTCGCCCACGCCCGCGGGCTGCGTGGTCGCGTCGCCGTCCTTGGCGTGGAACAGCGCGTACCGCTTCGTCTGCTTCGCGACCTGGGCCGTCGGGTCGAAGATGTCCTCGACGCGGTTGCCGTTCCAGTCGTAGCGCCAGCGGTGCTGGTGCCGCGCCACGTGCGCCCAGTACACGTCCATCTCGATGACGACGAGCTTGGGGTCGGTGACGTCGAGGTACTGCTGCATGAGCCGCTTGCCGGACTCGCCGCGGACCTGCCGCGGGGTGATCGGCGCGCCGGTGATCCGGTCCTGGGTCACGGTGACCATGGGACCGTCCTGCAGGAAGTGGTACGCCGGGGCGTGGTTGTGGGTGTACATCTGGATGCCCCACTGCTTCACGCTGATCTCGTTCAGCGCGTTCCACTTCTCGCCCGCGATCGTCCACGGCTCGATGTTGCGGTTGTTGGGGCTCGTCGGGTCGTTGCCGGTGCCCATGAACGGCATGCCGAGGATCGAGGCGAACTCGAGCTCGGTCTGCAGCCGGTTGTAGTCCTCGGTGGTCATCGCGCCGCCAGCGCTGTTCGGGCCGTTCCACGTGTTCGGCACGTACCCGTGGTTGCCGATCGCCTCCAGCCCGAAGCTGTCGAGGAACCCGCGCAGGGTACGGGCGTAGGCCAGGTACGCCGCGCGCGACTCCGCGGTGGTCGTGCCGCCCGGCGCCGGGTTGGGCGCGTTGCCGCCCGGGTTGGAGGCGTGCTGGCCGTAGCCGGCGAACTCGATCTGGCGGAAACCGGCCTTGGCCAGGAACTCGAACAGCTCCAGCCAGCCACCCGGCAGCGGCACGAGCGGCCCGAGGTCGGTCGGGTCGTGCGGGAAGTCGGGGCCGCCCAGGTAGCCCATCGTCGGGGCCACGCCGAGCGCGGCGCTCGCGGCGATACCGAGCCGGGTCGGCACGTCACGCTGGCTGTACGTGATGGTGCCGATCTTGGGGTTGGGGATGAGCCGGCCGTTGGCCGCGCTCGCCCCGGTGGGCGAGAAGACGGCGGCCGGGCCGAGCGGGGTGAACGCGGCGGCCGCCGTGAGGCCCGCGCCGGTGATGAACCGGCGACGGCTGAGGTTTTTGGACACTGTCGCTCCTTTGCTGATGTGCGTGTGGTTCAGACCGGGGCGGGGTGCGGCGTTGCTGCGGGGTGACGCACCCCGCCCCGGGTAGGTGGTGCTAGGGCGCGGTCACGCCCTGGCCCCCGAACTCCACCCAGTTGAGGTTGAAGAAGTTGTTCGTCGGCCCGCCCGCGACGGGTCGGAACACCAGGTAGATCCGGTGCCCGCCGCCGGGGTCGGTGATCGGGAAGGTCTGGCTCCGATAGGTGGTCGCGCTCGCCGTGGCCGCGATCGTGACCGTGGTCAGGATCGGACCGTCCACCGCGTCCAGGCGGATCTCGACCGCGCCGGTACCGGCCGCGCCGCTGCCGCCTGACGTACGGAACGTCACCGAATCGATGTTCTGCAGATTGACGGTGCCGTTGAGGGCGATCCAGTCGCCGGTGCCGATGCCGCCGCGTTGCAGCCCGCCGCCGGTGTCCGTGGTCGCCGCGGTGTTCGTGCCGAACTGGTCGACGGCGAACTCGACCTCCTGCTTCTTCTGCCGGATGGTCGTCTGGGCGACGGTGGTCAGCGCCGGGATGCCGCCGGGGCCGCCGCGGTCCGTGTACGACGCGCTGATCACGCCGAACACGTCGCCGCCGTGCGAGACGTCCTCGGCGAAGGTGGGCAGCGTCCCGGCGCAGCCGTTCACCGTGGACTCGGCGTGGCCGTGGCTGTCGTGGCCGAGCACGAACGTCACCTCGACGCGGGAGCAGTCGATCTGACCGTCCTGCGGGTCGGTGACCGTCACGTTGAACGGAATCGTGTCGCCGAAGGCGAACAGGCCGCCCTCGATCGGCACGTTGACCTTGACCGTTGGTGAGGTGTTGCCGACGGTGATGGTCGTGTTGGCCGACGCCGTCTTGCCGCTGGAGTCGGTGACGGTCAGTCGCGCCGTGTACACCCCGTTGGTGGTGTAGGTGAAGGTCGGGTTCGGGTCGACGGAGTCGATCGTGCCGTTGCCGTCGAAGTCCCAGGCGAACTTGATGGAGTCGGCCGGGTCGGGGTCGTGTGAGCCCGCGCTGGAGAACGCGACCGTCAGCGGTGCGACGCCGTCCGTCGGGGTGGCGGAGAGCTTCGCAACCGGTGCCCGCGTGCCCTTGACGTAGCTGAACTTCACCAGCAGGGCGTCGGGGTTGGCCGTGAAGAATCCGTCACCGTACGTCAGCAGGTAGAAGTTGCCGTCGTGGCCCCACTTCATGTCCATGGGGTTGTCGCACAGGAACGGACGGGCCGGGGTCGTGGGGCCGCCGCCGCAGCTGAGCAGGTCATTGATCTTGAAGACCTGGTTGGCCGAGTCCAGGCGGATCTCCCGCAGGTAGTCGCGGGTGAACTCGCCGAAGAAGATGGACCCGTCGTAGTACGCCGGGAACTTCGTCGGGTTGGGGTTCTTGGGGTCGTACTCGTACTTCGCGGCGCCGTGCGGCCCGACGCCACCCGTGCCGAGCTCCGGGAACAGCTGCGGGCACTTCCCGGGCGGGTTCTGCATGTAGTAGGCCGCGCAGGGCGTGCCGAGCGGGTTGCTCGCGTTGTTGTCCTGGAACGAGTACCACAAATCCGGCTTCGCGATCGGCGGCGCGTACGTCAGGCCGGTGTTCCACCGCGACGTGTTGGCCGGGCCGCGGTCCGGGTTGTCGCACTCGAACGCCCGCGGCGGGTCGTGCAGCGGCCTGGACGTGTTGAAGTTCCACTCGTAGTACGGCAGGTCAGGGGAGTAGCACAGCGGCCAGCCGTAGTTGGACGGGCGCCGCACGATCTCCATCCGGCCGGTGCCCGCCGGCCCGCGGAACACCTGCGGCGTCGAGGAGTCGGGCGAGTAGTCGGTGACATACGCGACGCCGGCGCTGTCCACCGTGATGCGGAACGGGTTGCGGAAGCCCATGGCGTAGATCTCGGGCCGGGTCTTGCCGCCGCCCTCCTCGTTGCCGGTGAACAGGTTGCCCGCCGGGACGGTGTACGAGCCGTCGTCCTGCACCTTGATGCGCAGGATCTTGCCGCGCAGGTCGTTGGTGTTCATCGCCGAGCGCCGGGCGTCGACGTAGGGGGCGTTGTACTGCCCGGTCGTGGTGATCATGTCGTTGAACGGGGAGAAGCCGCCGGAGTTGCCGCCGCCCGCCGGCGTGTCGTCGCCGGTCACCATCCACAGGTTGTTGTCCTTGTCGAAGGTGATGTCGCCCGCGACGTGGCAGCAGGCCCCGCGATCCACCGGTACCTTCAGGATCTTCTGCTCGGTCGAGAGGTCGATGGACGGGTTGGGCCCGTCGACGAACTTGAACCGCGACAGCTGGAAGTACCCCTTCCACGGATCCCAGACGCTCGGGTCGGCGCCGGTCGTCGGGGCGTTCGCGGTCGGTGTCGTCCTCGGGTACGGCGCGTCCTGGGTCAGCGGCGAGTAGTACAGGTAGACCCAGTGGTTGGTGGCGAAGTCGTTGTCGATCGCCGGGCCGTACAGGCCGTCCTCGCTGGCCATGTAGACCGGGATCTCGGCCAGCACGTGGCTGGTGTTGTTCGCCGGGTCGTGCAGCCGGAGGACGCCGCGGCGGTCGGTCTGCAGGACCCGCCCGTCGGGCATGACGTCGAAGCCGATCGGCTCGCCGATGTTCGGCGGGGCCGCGATGGTGTCCATCTGGTAGTTGGCCAGCACGGTGGCGCCGCAGTCGCCGTCGGTCACGCCCGCGGCCCACTGGATCGCGCCACCGAGGTGCGCCCGCAGGTCCGGGGTGCCGAAGCTGGCGGCGGTGTTGCCCAGCCCGGTGTAGAAGGAGCGACCGCCCTGGTAGTCCTTGCACCAGGTGATCGGGTGGTCGTAGCCCATCGTGCCGCCGGCGTAGGTGGTTTCGTCGACGGTGGCGAGCACGTGCGAGAAGCCGCGCACGTTGGAGGTGAAGTTGTACCACCGGTCGGTGCGGTTCCACGACTCCGGCACGTCCTTCGACGCCGGGTGGACACGGTCGGCCACCTTGATCCTGGCCTGCGTGACGCCGGACGAGCCGGACGCGCGGGTGCCGAGGATGTCGGTGAGGAACGACCAGCTGGTCTGGGTCTCGATCGCCGAGTGGACGCCGACGAAGCCGCCGCCGTCACGGTAGTACTCCTCGAACGCGGCCTGTTGCGACGCGTTCAGCACGTCACCGTACGTGTTGAGGAAGACGACGACCCGGTACTGCTTGAGATGCGCACGGTCGAACTTGCCGGCGTCGTCGGTCTCCACAACCGTGAAGCGCAGCTGATTGCCCAGCTGCTTGATCGCGGCGACACCCGCCTCGGTCGACGGACTCTTCGTGCCGACGGCCTTGGTGAAGATCAGCACCTTGTACTGGCTGCCGTTGCTCTGCGGGGCGGGCGCGGCGAGCGCCGGCGCGGGCGCCGAAGCCGTTGCGACCAGCAGTGATGCGATGAGGGCGAGCAGGCCGGCGAACGCGGTGCGGCGACGGCCTGGAGCGCTGGACATGAAACCTCCTCCGCGGGGTGTTGCCGGACGCGCGGGCCGCCGAAAAACCGAGACAGCAGCCGTTGGCGGACACGTCCGGCCGGGGAACGGGGGATGGTGCGGGTTGCGGCACGCCCGGAGGGAAGGTGTGCGGCAGGGTCGATCGCTAGGCGTGGCATTGCGGCGACGTCATACCGAGCTGCGCCTCAGTGCTCGCCGGGATCCCGCGGGGCGGGGCGAGCACTGGCTCGGTCAACGCATAGCCGTCACCGTATACGTCGAATCTTTCGAAAGAAAGAGTTGACTCAGCAGAAGTTGGATGCTGTTTGATAAAAGTTCTGTTCGAATCGCAAAAAGTTCGCCACTTCGAGACAGAAGTCGCCGTGGGCGGTCTGCGCGTAGGTGAAAGAGCGCGACGAGGGCCGCCGGCGTTACTCGTCGGCGGCCGCCTCGATGACCGGGGGTCAGGCAGCCTCCGGCGCGGCCGGGAATCCCGGTCCCGACCGCGCCGGCCGACCGCCCCTGGCTGCGGTGCTCCGGCCACGGGGCATGCCACGGCCGGACCCTCTGCACCGCGTGGCCGGGGAGCTCCGAGGTGTCGCCGCACCGTGCGCGGCATGGGTCAGTAACACGATCGCAACGCACCGTGTTGTGCTGCACACGGTAGGAGGCCTAGGCTCGGCATGTCCAGAGCTTCAGTGTGTGGATGCGTTACTTTCGTCCGAATCAGCGAAAGTCTCGGAGGTGATCATGCCGCCTGGACGTGTGAATGCCTCGCGGGAAGCTCTGCGTCCGACGGCGCGGTGACGGGGGCCTGTGCCTGGCGTTCGAGGAAGCGCAGCAGCTCGACCGGGAACGGCAGTACCACCGTGGAGTTCTTCTCGGCGGCCACCTCGACGACCGTCTCCAGCAGCCGTAGCTGCAGCGCCGTGGGCGTCTGCCCCATCGCGGCCGCGGCGTCGGCCAGCTTGCGCGATGCCTGCAGCTCGCCGTCGGCGGTGATGATCCGCGCGCGCCGCTCGCGCTCGGCCTCCGCCTGGCGCGACATCGACCGCTTCATCGACTCCGGCAGCGACACGTCCTTGATCTCCACCCGGTCGATGTGCACACCCCACTCGATCGCCGGACTGTCGATCATGACCTCGAGGCCCTGGTTGAGCCGCTCGCGGTTGGTCAGCAACTCGTCGAGGTCGCTCTTGCCGATGATCGAGCGCAGCGACGTCTGCGCCACCTGGAGCACGGCGAACATGTAGTCCTGCACGTTGACGACGGCCCGGACCGGGTCGACGACCCGGAAATACACCACCGCATCCACCGTGACCGTGACGTTGTCCCGCGTGATCCCGTCCTGCGCCGGCACCGGCAACGTGACGATCTGCAGGCTCACCTTCTGCATCCGGTCGATCGCCGGCGCGATCAGGCACAGCCCCGGTCCGCGCGTGGCCTCCCGCAGCCGCCCGAGCCGGAAGACCAGACCGCGCTCGTACTGCCTGACGATCCGGGCGCTGGCCGAGAACCCGACGATCGCCAAGACGATCAAAAAGATCAACAACACCATGACAATCACGCCGTCCGTGTCCACCACCAGCGTATCCCCGCCCGCCGCGAGCCGCTCGCCGCGCGAGGCTGGCGCAGCTCGAGGGCGCGGCCGGCGAGGGTGGGCCGACCCGGCCCACGCGCACGACCGGCCGCCGGGCGGCGCCCGTCAGCGTGCGGGGCGGGCCGCTGCTTCCCGGGGCCGGCGCATTTCCGGGCCGGCCCCGGGTCGGCTGCGGGCGCGACACACAGGCCCTCGCGCACGGCGGGTCGCCGGTCCGTGTGCCGCCGTGGCCCGGCCGCGGGCGGACTGGACGTCCGGGCGCATCGAGACCCAGGCGGGCCACGTTCGGCGCCGACGCGGGCGGCGTGCACGGTCGTACACGGCGGGTCACGGTGCCCGGCCGGGGAACCACACTGCCGTGACGGTGCGCAGCACCCACCGTCACAGCAGTGTGTGGCGAGCGGCGCCACCACCACGGGTTACGCGGCGTGTCGGTCCGGCCGGGCGAAGACGCACAGCGCAGCCGCGCACGCCAGCGACGAGACCAGCAGCGACCAGCCGGCGCCGAACGCGACCGCCGCACCCATGACCGCGACACCGGCCGTGGCCCCTACCTGACGTAACGCGTTGAGCGTGCCGGCCGCCGCACCGGTCGTGTCCGGCGGCGCCGCGCCGACAACGGCGGCGGCCAGAGCCGGCAGCGCGAACGAGACGCCGAAGCCGGTCGCCAGCAGGCCCACCGCCAGCCACGGCCAGCCCGCACCCGCGAACAGCGCCACCGCCAGCACCGCACCGGCGCCGACGAGCAGCGCGAGCCCGGCGGCGACGGGCCGGCGCGGTCCGACCCGCGCGACGATCCGGCCGGTCAGCGGTGGATTGGTGACAAAGGGCACCGTCAGCGGCAGGAACGCCAGTCCGGTCTGCAACGGGCCGTACTGCCGCTGCTGCAGGACCAGCGGCAGTACGAACAGGGCGCCCGACAACGCGAAGTTCACCACCGCGCCGGCGAGCAGGCCCGCGCGCACCTGCCGCACCCGCAGCAGTCGCCGGTTCAACGCCGGCGCCGCGCTGCGCCGCTCCAGCCGGACGAACACGCAGAGCGCCGACACCGTGACCCCGGCGGCGACAAGGGCGTGCGTCCACTGGCGGGCGCCCGCGGCGATCAGGGTGTCGGTCGCCAGCGCCAGTACGACCGCGCCGGACAGCTGCGCCGCCCAGTCGATCCGCCCCGCGGTGCCCGCCCGATCATCCTGCGCGCCGCGGACGCCACGCAGGGTCAGGCCCAGCACGAGCAGCCCGATGGGCACGTTGACCAGGAAGACCGCCCGCCAGCCCGCCGCGCCGACCAGCGCGCCTCCGGCCACCGGGCCCGCCGCCACTGCGGCGCCGCTCGTCGCGGCCCAGGTCGCGATCGCACGCGCCCGGGCGGCCGGCTCCGGGTACAGGCGGCCGATCATCGCCATCGACGCCGGCACGCACCCGGCCGCGGCCACACCCATGACCGCGCGCAGGATCACCAGTACCCACAGCGCCGGCGCGAAGGCGCTCAACAGCGACGCCGCCGTGAACACCACGACACCGGTGCGCAGCAGCCGGTCGGCGCCGTAACGGTCCGCGACCGCGCCCGCGGACAGCAGCAGCGCGGCGAACGGCACGGTGTAGCCGATCGTCGCCCACTGCAGTCCCGCCATCGACGTGTTCATCGACGCCGCCAGGTCCGGCTCGGCGACGGACAGCACCGTCATGTCCAGCAGCACCATGAAGTACGCCAGCGAGACCCCGGCCAGCAACCGTCGCCGGCCAGGCCCCGGACGCGGATCGGCGCTCACACCGTGCACGGCCGATTGCAGAGCGTTCATGAGGAAACACAGCCCCCGTCAGTGAGGAGTACGCAACGGCAACCACGGTGCGTCAGCACCCGGCCACGCCTCCACCGGCATCACCGCACACCGCATTCGGAATTTCCGAACGACCCGGTCGCTTGAGCACCACATGGAGCTGCGCCAGCTACAGACCTTCGAAGCGGTCGTACGGCACCGGACGGTCACCGACGCCGCGGTCGCGCTCGATCTCGCTCCCTCGTCGGTGTCGCAGCAGATCCGCGCGCTGGAGGCCGCGCTCGGCGTCGACCTGTTCGCGCGCGGACCGAAAGGCATGGAGCTCACTGCGGCCGGCCGCCGCCTGCGAGGCTGGGCGCGCACCCTGCTCGAACAGGCCGACCAGGCCATCCGCGACGTGCGCGACGAGCGGCCCTTGCTGCGCCTCGGCGCCTTGGAGACCATTGCCGGCACCCACGTCCCGCGGGTCCTCGCCCGGTTCGCGCAACGCCGGCCCGACATCGACGTCGAGGTGCACGCCGACCGTGCCCGCGACGGCCTGCTCAACGGCGTGGTCGACGGTCAGCTCGAGGCGGCGCTGCTCCTGGACTCCGGCGACGACATCGGCGGCCTCGGCTTCGCGCCGCCGCCCGGCCCGCTCACGTACATCGACCTTGAGCCCGTGCCGCTCGCCCTGGTCGCGGCGCCCGCGCACCCGCTCGCCGGCCGCACCGGCCTCGCCGCCGCCGACCTCGACGGCGAGCGGCTGCTGGTCAATGTGCCCGAATGTTCGTTCTGGCTGGCCGGGAACAGGCTGTTCGGTTCGGGCCCGAAACGCGTCAGGGCCGGCGGCGTGCCCGTCATGCGCGCCTGGGCCGAGCACGGGCTCGGCGTGTCGCTCCTGCCCGAGTTCGCCGTCACCGACAGCATCCGCGCCGGCACCCTGGTCCGGCTCGGCCTGCCCGTGCCGGATCTGAGCCTGCGCCTGGTCTGGCGCGAGGACCACGAACACCGGCCCGGCATGCGCGAGATCCTGTACGCCGCGGCGCGCCCCTGAGCCCCGATCGTTCGTCTCTCACAAACCCGGGCGGTGCCGCTGCCCGGACATCGTCACTTCCGGCGTGGTGGGCGGGGCCGTCGACAGGGAGAGGCGCGACAGCGAGAGCGGCGACGAGGGCAGGCCTGGACGGCGTTCGAAACGGTGGAACAACAGCCAGCAGATCACCAGCGTCGCCGCGAACACCGGCAGCCACAGCAGCCTCGCGGCCAGCCAGGACGCGTTCTGTGGGGCGGTGTGCAGGCCCGGCTGGACCGGCGGCGCCAGCAGCGTCACGGCGATCAGGGACGTCTGGTGCCACAAGAAGATCGTCATCGCGGAAAGGTTGACGATCGCTACCGTGAGCCACAGTTTTGGGCGCTGCATGGTGCGACGCAGGACCGGCATCAGCAGGAGCGCGGCGCCGCATTGGGCGATACCGAACGTGACCGCGGCCAGGGTGGGCGGGTTGAGATTGGACACGCCCTGGCCAGGAACGCCGACCATGGACACCGGGTAGCCGCACCAGCGCGTCAGTGCCACCGTTGCCGCGGCGCCGAGGATCAGCATCAGCCACGCGGCGGCCCGGGACCGGAACCGGCCCCTCGTCCAGGCCGCGCCCAGGCAGAACGGCACCAGCCAGCCGGCGGCCAGGTTCACCCAGCCCAGCCAGGCCATCCAGCTCACCCCAGCCGGCCCGGCCGGGCCGGCTGACTCGAGGCGGTCCAGCCCAAAGTGCTCCAGGCCGAAGCGCGCCGGACCAAAGCGGATGAGGTCCACTGCGGCCACGACGGCCAGTGGCCAGGCGGGGTGCAGGCGGCGGACCAGCGGGGTCGCGGCGGTCAAAGCGGCGAACACGAGCAGGAACCACAGCGGCGAGACCACCAGCTTCAGCACGGTGTGCGATGTGAGCATCGACGACCAGTCGCCGGCGGAGCGCGTCGGGGCGACCACGGCATGCCAGGCGGTCGCCCCGGCGACCAGTACGGTCCACACGGTCAGGAGCACCATCACCGGGCGGAAGAGGCGGGCGAGCCGGGCGCGCAGCCACCGGCCGTAGTGCTCGATGGTCGAGCGGGCGGCCACGAGCCCGCCGACGAAGAAGAACAACGCCAGCGTCTGGAACAGCCACGACGCCGGGGCCAGCCACGACACCGCGCGCAGCGGGCTCGCCACCCGGATCGAGCCGCCGCCGTCCACGACCAGGGCGGTCACCAGCCAGT
The DNA here is from genome assembly GCF_040300025.1 of Dactylosporangium sp. NPDC000555. Taxonomy (NCBI): domain Bacteria; kingdom Bacillati; phylum Actinomycetota; class Actinomycetes; order Micromonosporales; family Micromonosporaceae; genus Dactylosporangium; species Dactylosporangium sp. NPDC000555. The sequence continues at coordinate 16,618 of NZ_JBEPDB010000106.1, forward strand.
GGCCGAGCACCACGCCGAGGATCGCGATGGCGCGCAGGGCGTCGATGGCTCGGTCACGTTCGGTCGTCATGGCGCGGACCGTACGGGTGGGATGCCGACGGCCACGTCACGCCAGGGAGCGATCTGCGGGTAGCCCTCCGGTATTACTGGTACTCATGACGCGAATCCTGATCATCGGGGCGACCGGATCGCTGGGCAGCCGGGTCGCGGCGCGGGCCGTCGCCGCCGGGCACACCGTCTTCGGCACGCACGTCAATCGACGCGACCACGATGGGTCCGACGACCGCACGATCTCCTGGGCCCGGCTCGACATACGCGATCGGCATGCGGTGCGTCACGCGGTGGAACTGGTCCGGCCCGACGTCGTTGTGCACGCGGCCGCCGGACGCGACCGCAACGACTGGACGGTCAACGCCGACGGGGCGGCCAACGTGGCACTGGCCTGTGGCGACCGGGTGCGGCTCGTGACCGTCTCCAGCGATGCGATCTTCTCCGGGCGGGCCGGGCGTGAGTACACGGAGAGTGACGAACCGGATCCGGTGTATCGGTACGGGGCGAGCAAGGCGGCGGCGGAGACCGCCGTGCGAGCCATCGCGCCCGGTGCGGCGATCGTGCGCACCTCGCTGATCCTCGCCGAGGGGAAGGGAGGGCACGAGCAGCTCACCTACGACCTGCTCGCGGGGCGGCTCGACGGGGCGCTGTTCACCGACGAGATCCGCAAGCCGGTCCACGTCGACGACCTCGCCGACGCTCTGCTGGAACTCGCGGCGGGGGACTTCCACGGGGTGATCAACGTCGCCGGCTCGGACGCGGTGAGCCGGTACGAACTCGGGGTGCTCGTCGCGAAGCGGGACGGCCTCGACCCGGCGCGGCTACGGACCGCTAACAGCTCGGGGCGGCCGGGTGACGTCCGGCTCGACGTGCGGATGGCCGGCGAGCTGTTGCGCACCCGGCTGCGGGGGGCTCACGAGTTCATGGCGGCCCCGCTGTAGGCGGGGCCGGGAGAGCAACAGGAGCTTCCGCCGTCAGGGTGACCAGACGTGCACGGTGTGCAGCGGTGGCGGCGCTCGCGCATGTGCCGCGCGAGCGCCTGCGGGCCGAGCGGTAGCTTGCTCGTATGGGGGATGGACCGCTGCGAGACCTGCGCGTGGTGGAGCTGGCCGGGATCGGCCCCGGCCCGTTCGCCGCGATGCTGCTGGCCGACCTCGGCGCCGACGTGGTGCGCGTCGACCGGCCCGGGCCGGGCTCACCGCTCGGCCCGCCGCCCGCCGGTGACCTGGTCAACCGCGGCAAACGATCCGTCGAGGCGGACCTCAAACAGCCCGCCGGCGTCGAGACCGTGCTGGCCCTCGCCGAGCGTGCGCACGTGCTCATCGAGGGCTTCCGGCCCGGCGTGGCCGAGCGCCTCGGCGTCGGCCCAGAGCCGGTCCTGGCCCGCAACCCGGCGCTGGTGTACGGCCGGATGACCGGCTGGGGCCAGGACGGACCCCTCGCCGCGTCCGCCGGCCACGACATCACCTACCTGGCCCGCACCGGCACCCTGCACGCGATCGGCCGGGCCGGCGGGCCGCCGCAGGTCCCGGTCAACCTGCTCGGCGACTACGGCGGCGGCGCGCTGTACCTCGTCGTCGGCATCCTCGCCGCGCTGCGCGGCGGACGCGGCCAGGTCGTCGACGCCGCGATCGTCGACGGCGCCGCGCACCTCGGCCTGATCCTGCACAGTCTTCTGGGCGCCGGGCTGTGGCGCGACGAGCGCGGCGTCAACCTGCTCGACACCGGCGCCCCGTTCTACGACGTGTACGAGACCGCCGACGGCCGCCACGTCGCCGTCGGCGCCCTGGAGCCGCAGTTCTACGCCGAGCTCGTCGCCCGTCTGGGCCTGACCGGCCTGCCCGGGCAGTTCGACGTGGCGCGGTGGCCGGCGCTGCGCGAGCGCTTCGCCGCCGCGTTCCGGGAGAAAACCCGGGACGAGTGGGCGGCGCTGTTCGACGGCACTGACGCCTGCGTCGCCCCGGTCCTCTCCCTGACCGAGGCGCGTTCCGACCCCCATCTCGCCGCCCGCGGCACGTTCCGCACCCTCCATGGTGTACCGCAACCCGCGCCCGCCCCGCGTTTCTCGCACCCGGTCCCGGCGCCGGCGGGCCCGCCCCCGCTGCCCGGGCAGCACACCGCCGAGGTCCTCAGGGAGTGGGGTATCGGGTGAACCGCCACCGGTGACGCGTGGCTCATTCGAACGCGGCTCACCCGGCGGCCGGGCGCGGCGCGGTCGCGTGCGGCGCCAGGGCGAACCAGCGCGGCAGCGCCCGGCGGGCCGGCTCGGGGCCCAGGATCCGCAGGGCGCCGTCGCGCAGCGCGTGCTGCCAGGTCACGTCGCCGCGCCAGATCTCCACCATGCGGCGCAGCGTGCCGTGAACCGTGACGGTCACCGGGAAACCCGGGTCCGCGTCGCAGACGTCGGCGTCACGGGCGGCGATCACCAGCCACCAGTACCGTGCCGCCCCGGAGACGTCGGTGAACTCGAAGTGCACGACCGAGCGGCCGGCCGGCACGGCGTCGTGGTCGACGCGCCGGTGCATGTCCCACAGCAGCAGCTTCGGGTCGAGGTCCGCGTCGCCGATCTCGCCGATCCAGCGGGCGCCCCACACGCCGATCGCCTCCAGGATCGGGCCCAGCTCGAGGCCGGCGTCGGTGAGGGCGTACCCCGCGCCGTCGGGGCGGATCAGGCCCGCGACCGTAAGCTGGTGCAGCCGCCGGGACAGCAGCGCCGGGGACATGCGCGGCAGGCCGCGGCGCAGGTCGTTGAAGCGCCGGCTGCCGGCGATCAGCTCGCGCAGCACCAGCATCGTCCAGCGCTCGTCGAGCAGCTCCATCGCCTTGGCGACGGGGCAGAACTGGTAGTAGGACGCGCCCATGCCCGGCAGCGTAGGCGCACGGCCACGCCGCGTTCCAGTACAGATCCTGTACTGGAGGGCTCATCCTGGGTGTACGTAGCGTGGCGGTATGACGACACCAATCAAGGAGAAGCACCGCGCCGTCTGGGCCTGCGGGGACTACGCCGCGGTCGCCGCCGACATCATCCCTGAGCTGGGCGCATTGCTGGTCGAGGCCTGCGGGGTCGCCGCCGGGCAGCGGGTTCTCGACGTCGCGGCCGGCACCGGCAACGCCGCCATCCCCGCCGCGCTCACCGGCGCCGACGTCACGGCGAGTGACCTCACGCCGGAGCTGCTGGAAACCGGACAGCGGCTCGCCGCGGCGCAGGGCGCCCGCCTGGCCTGGGTCGAGGCCGACGCCGAGGATCTGCCGTTCGCCGATGCCGAGTTCGACACCGTGCTGTCCTGCGTCGGCGTGATGTTCGCGCCGTCGCACCGCACCGCCGCCGACGAGCTCGTCCGCGTGTGCCGGCCCGGCGGGACGATCGGGCTGCTCAGCTGGACCCCGGCCGGGTTCGTCGGGCAGCTGTTCGCGGCGATGAAGCCGTTCAGCGCCCCGCCGCCGCCCGGGGCGCAGCCGCCGCCGCTGTGGGGCGACGAGGCGCATGTGCGCGAGCTGCTCGGCGACCGGGTCGCCGGCGTCGAGGCCCGCACCGGGTCCGTGCGCGTCGAGCGGTTCGCGGCGCCGGATGGCTTCCGGCGGTACTTCAAGACGAACTACGGCCCCACGCTCGCCGTCTACCAGTCGCTGGCCGGCGACCCCGAGCGCACCGCCGCGCTCGACCTGGCCCTCGACGAGCTCGCCGGCCGCTTCCGGGCCGCCGACGGCTCGATGGAGTGGGAGTATCTGCTGCTGACCGCCGAGCGGGGTGGTGCCTCGACCGGGGCGTAGTTACTCTTCGGTAGGTGAGCACTGAGGCTTTCGTTTTCGACGCTATCCGCACGCCTCGCGGCCGGGGCAAGCAGAACGGGTCGCTGCACGGCGTCAAACCCATCTCGCTGGTCGTCGGGCTGATCGACGAGCTGCGCCGGCGCAACCCCGGCCTCGACCCCGCCCGGATCGACGACGTGGTCCTCGGCGTGGTCTCACCGATCGGCGACCAGGGTTCCGACATCGCCAGGATCGCCGCCATCGCGGCCGGCCTGGGCGAGACCGCCGCCGGGGTACAGCTCAACCGGTTCTGCGCCTCCGGCCTGGAGGCGGTGAACATCGCCGCGCAGAAGATCCGGGCCGGCTGGGAGGACGTCGTCCTCGCCGGCGGCGTCGAGTCCATGTCCCGTGTCGCGATGGGCTCCGACGGCGGCGCCTGGGCGATGGACCCCGAGACCAACCTGGCCACGAGCTTCGTGCCGCAGGGCATCGGCGCCGACCTCATCGCGACCATGGACGGCTACCGCCGCGAGGACGTCGATGCCTACGCCCTGGAGTCGCAGACCCGGGCCGCCAAGGCGTGGGCCGGTGGGTACTTCACCCGCTCCGTCGTGCCGGTCCGCGACCGCAACGGCCTCGTCGTGCTCGACCGCGACGAACACGTCCGCGCCTCGACGATGGAGGGCCTCGGCGCGCTGCCCGCCTCGTTCGCCACCATCGGCGAGCTGGGCGGCTTCGACGCGGTGGCCCTGCAGCGGTACCACTGGGTGGAGCGCATCGACCACGTCCACACCGCCGGCAACTCCTCCGGCATCGTCGACGGCGCCTCGCTGGTCCTCGTCGGCAGCGAGGCGGTCGGCAACGCCTTCGGTCTTACCCCGCGCGCCCGGATCGTCTCGGCCGCCGTCAGCGGCGCCGACCCGCTCATCATGCTCACCGGTCCCGCCCCGGCCAGCCGCAAGGCCCTCGACAAGGCCGGGCTGGCCGTCGAGGACATCGCACTGGTCGAGATGAACGAGGCCTTCGCCGCGGTCGTGCTGCACTTCGCCCGCGACATGGGCTTCGACCTGGAGCAGGTCAACGTCAACGGCGGCGCCATCGCCATGGGCCATCCGCTCGGCGCCACCGGCGGCATGCTGCTCGGCACCCTCGTCGACGAGTTGGAGCGCCGCGGCGAACGGTACGGGCTGGCCACCATGTGTGTGGGCGGCGGCATGGGCATCGCGACGATCGTCGAGCGACTGTGAACCGGGGGAGCAACGTGGACATCATCGGCTACGAGCGCGGTGAGGACGGCGTCGTGCTGCTCACCATGGACGACCCGGCCCGCTCCGCCAACACCATGAACGCCGCGTTCACCGAGGCGCTCGCCGCCACGGTCGAACGACTGTACGCCGAGAAGGACGACATCACCGGCGTCATTCTCACCTCCGCCAAGAAGACCTTCTTCGCCGGCGGCGACCTCGAACTGCTCGGCCGCATCGGCCCCGACGAGGCCGCCGACGTCATGCGGTCCACCACGTTCATCAAGGACCTGCTGCGCCGCCTGGAGACCCTCGGCCGGCCCGTCGTCGCCGCGATCAACGGCTCCGCGCTCGGCGGCGGGCTCGAGCTCGCCCTGGCCTGCCACCGGCGCATCGTCGCCGACGACGCCCGCATCGAGATCGGCTTCCCCGAGGTGACCCTCGGGCTGCTGCCCGGCGCCGGCGGCGTCGTGCGCACCGTGCGGATGCTCGGCATCACCGAGGCGCTCACGCAGGTCCTGCTCAAGGGCCAGCGGCACCGCCCCGCGAAGGCGCTGCAGGCCGGGCTCGTCCACTCGGTCGTGCCGGCCGGGGAGCTCATCTCCCGGGCGCGCGACTGGATCGCCGCGAATCCCGGCGCGGTGCAGCCGTGGGACGTCCCGGGGTACAAGATCCCTGGCGGCACCCCGAGCAGCCCGGCGTTCGCCGCGAACCTGCCCGCCTTCCCCGCGACGCTGCGCAAGGAGCTCAAGGGCGCCCCGTACCCGGCGCCCCGCAACATCCTGTGCGCCGCCGTCGAGGGCGCCCAGGTCGATCTGGCCACCGCGTTCACCATCGAGGGCCGGTACTTCGTCGAGCTCGCCACCGGCCAGGTCGCCAAGAACATGATCAAGGCGTTCTTCTTCGACCTCCAGGCCGCCAACGCCCGCGGCTCCGCCTCGGTGACGTTCGACAAGGTCGCCGTCCTCGGTGCCGGCATGATGGGCGCCGCCATCGCGTACGTCTGCGCCAAGGCCGGCCTCGACGTCGTGCTCAAGGACGTCACGCTGGAGGCCGCGCAGCGCGGCAAGGCCTACGCCGAGTCGCGCCGGCACGACCAGGCGCTGCTGGACCGGATCACACCCACCGCCGAGATCGCCGACCTGGCCGGCGCCGACCTCGTCATCGAGGCCGTGTTCGAGGACCCGGGCCTCAAGCACAAGGTCTTCGCCGAGATCGAGGACGTGGTCGCGCCCGGCGCGCTGCTGTGCACCAACACGTCCACCCTGCCGATCTCGGTGCTCGCCGAGGGCGTGCGCCGCCGCGACGGGTTCGTGGGCCTGCACTTCTTCTCGCCCGTCGACAAGATGCCCCTGGTCGAGGTGATCCGCGGCGCCGAGACCTCGGACGACACCCTCGACAAGGCCCTGGCCGTGGTACGCCTGCTGAAGAAGACCCCGATCGTGGTCAACGACAGCCGCGGGTTCTTCACCAGCCGGGTCATCGGCACGTTCACGCTGGAGGCGCTGCGCATGCTCGCCGAGGGCGTGGCCGCCGTGTCGATCGAGCAGGCCAGCCTGCAGGCCGGCTATCCCGCACCGGTGCTGCAACTCCTCGACGAGCTCACCCTCACCCTGCCCCAGAAGATCCGAACCGCGAGCGCGGCCGCGATCGTCGCCGCCGGCGGCACCTGGACCCCCAGCCCCGCCGACATCCTGATCGACCGCATGGTCGACGAGTTCGCCCGCCCCGGCCGCTCGGGCGGTGCCGGCTTCTACGAGTACACCGACGGCAAGCGCACCGCCCTGTGGCCCGGCCTGCGCGAACACTTCCAGCGCCCGGACGCCGGCGTCCCGTTCGCCGACATGCAGGAGCGGATGCTCTTCGCCGAGGCCATCGAGTCCGTGAAATGCCTGGACGAGGGCGTCCTGACCACCGTGGCCGACGCGAACGTGGGCTCGATCCTGGGCATCGGCTTCCCCGGCTGGACGGGCGGGGTCCTGCAGTACATCAACCAGTACGACGGCGGCCTGCCCGGCTTCATCGCCCGCGCCCGCGAGCTCGCCGACCGGTACGGCGACCGCTTCACCCCACCGCCGCTCCTGCTGGCCAAGTCCGACCGCGGCGAAACCTTCGTCTGACCGCGATCGGCACGGTGGGTGGTGTTCGATCGCGGATGGCAGCTCCAACACCACCCCACCGACGGCACACCATACGACCTCGGACCCAGCCGACCACGCACCAATCGCTTCGGTAGTGCTATTTCGCGTCCGCCGTGAGGCAGCGGATCGCCGCCGCGAGCCCGGCCCGATCGACCGGATCGCCGGTGACGACGGCCTGGAGCATCACCCCGTCGATGAGCGCAGTGACCGCCCGAGCCACGGCATCCCCGACGACGGGCGCGAGTAGCTTATGCACCCCGTCGAGCCAGGCCCGGGCAAACGGCCGCAGAGCCGGCGTCCGCGCCGCGGCCAGATACAGCTCGTACTCGAGCAACGCCTTGGGCTGATCCGCGACGTACTCACCGGCAAGCCGGCTCAACACCCCCGCCACGTCTTCCCGCGCCCCGGTATCGCTGGCGCCGGCCTCGGCCTTCGCGGCGTAAACGGCCTCACGCCAGGCATCGAGATCGCAGGCGATCGAGTCGCTCACCAACGCCAGGCCGGCCGCGATCAGATCCCCCAGGGTCGGGAAGTAGTACGTGGTGGCGCCCAGCGGCACCCCCGCGCGCGCCGCGACCATGCGGTGTGTGGTCCGTCCGACGCCGACCTCGGCCACCACCTCGACGACCGCCATGGCAAGCGCCCGCTTACGTCCCTCCGGATCCCGCCGTGCGTTCATCGCGCCGCGCGTGGCCGTGCCGGAACGCTCCCCGACGCTTCCGCGGCAACCGGTGCGCGCGCTCTTCCGGCGTTCAATGCGCACCGCCCAGGTTCAGCACCACGACACCCGCGATCACGAGGCTCACGCCGGCCACCCTGAGCAGGCTCAGCGGCTCGCCGAGGAAGACGGCCCCGATCGCGGCGATCGCGGCGGTGCCGAGCCCCGACCACATCGCGTACGCGACCCCGACCGGCACCACCTTCACCGCCTGCGCCAAGAGCAGGAACGCCAGCCCGTACGCGACCAGCACCCCGGCCGTGGGCCAGAACTTCGTGAAGCCCGCGGTCGCCTTGAGCAGGCTGGTCCCGACCACCTCGACCGCGATCGCCAGCGCCAGGTACATGTATGCCACCCGAACCTCCCCAGGTCGTTGAACTTGTACGATCGTACAAGTTCGTTCTCGAGGCGCCCCGGGCGGCGACCCGGCGGATGGGCCGGATTCGCTCTGTTGACGGTCTTTATGAGCTGCCCGCTGCGGAGCGTCGTGGTCCAGGCACCGCCCGCCGAATGGCGGACCGGATCTGCGCAACGACGTCGGAGGGGCCCAGTTCGTGCCGCAGGTCCAACAGGTAGCCGGCGGGATGGCCGGCGATGATCTGCCTTCGCTGATCGAGGGCACTGCCGACCGCCCCGACCAGGCACCCCGCGGCCACGCCCGCGCTGGTGACGACCGGCGGCAGGTGGACAGCGTTGGCCAGCACACCCAGC
>NZ_JBEPDB010000107.1:0-25165 GCF_040300025.1 Dactylosporangium sp. NPDC000555
CGGCTGGATCACGCCCACCACCGCCAGGTCGCCGGTGACAGCCCGGCCGTGGAGGCGGTCAAGCTCCTCGCCCGCGCCCACCAGAACCTGATCTGGGACCGCACCCGCCAGGTCCTACGACTGCGTGCAACGCTGCGAGAGTTCTTCCCCGCCGCCCTGCAAACCTTCGACGACCTCACCGCCAGCGACGCCCTCGAACTGCTCGACCGGGCACCCGACCCGGACCGCGCCGCCCACCTGCCACGCCTCACCATCGTCGCCGCGCTGCGCCGGGCCGGACGCCGCAACCTCGACGCCAGAGCCGACGCGATTCTGCAAACACTACGCCGGGACCAGCTGCGCCAACCCGCCCCGGTGCAGCACGCCTACGCCGCGATCGTGTCCAGCCAGGTCCAGCTCATCAACATCCTCAACATCGAAATCGACGAACTCGGGCAGGTGGTGGCCGACCATTTCGGCCGGCACCAGGACGCTGAACGCTACCTGAGCCTGCCCGGCCTCGGCCCCGTCCTCAGCGCCCGGATCCTCGGCGAGTTCGGCGACGACCCCCACCACTACACCGACCCCAAGCCCGCCGCAACTACGCCGGCACCTCACCGATCACCCGCGCCTCCGGCACCCGCCGCGTCGTCATCGCCCGCTACGCCCGCAACCGCCGCATCCCCGACGCGGTCCATCAATGGGCCTTCTGCGCCATGCGCGGCTCACCCGGCGCCCGCGCCTACTACAACACCCTCCGCCAACGCGGCACCAGCCACCAAGCCGCCCTCCGGCAGCTCAGCAACCGCCTCGTCGGCATCCTCCACGGCTGCCTCAAAACCGGCGCCGACTACGACGAACACACCGCCTGGGGCCATCTGCAGCCGACTACTTGACAACAACAGAACATCGGATTTCTGCCGCGATCCGGGCTTGTCCGGCACCGTACATCGGGTCAACGCGAGGATGCCCCGGCCGAACGGCCGGGGCATCGATCGCTTACTCGGACGCGAAACTGGCTTCTACGATCAGTGAGCGACCAGTCGCGTTCCGGTTTTGCAGTTCTGTGACGTGCCCCGGCTAGAGACAAACCTGCACGGCTCGATCGCGACCTAATCCATGTTGAGCTGGGCGGATGCGCCGGTTGACGTGGGGACGGCGCCTCCAAAGCGGTTGCAGGTTGGCGGTTCCGACTCGGCATCACGCACCGGCGATCGCGGACCGCCCCTGGGAACGCGTCATTGCCCTCATTTTCGGCTGCGGCGGCCGCAGTGGCCGAAACGGCGAGGGTGATCTCGGAGGAGCAGTGAGCGATTGAGACCGTCCGTATCGGGGGCGGTCGGCGCGTCACGCCACGACACGCAACAGGGCGCCGGTCATTGCGATCAACGTCTCGACCTCGGCCCGACTGTACTTGTAGTCCTTGGTGCCCGGGTCCACGTGCATGGCCCCGCTGGCTTGGTCCTCCATCGCCGCCCGGATCAAGGCCCATCGCTCAGCGGCGGTGATGTCACCCTTGTCCTTCTTTCCTGGCCAGTTCCAGCCGCTTGTCTTCTTGATGGTCTCCAGTGCCTTACGCACCTGGAGCATCGCAGAGTCGATCTCGTTGCCGCCTAGCAGCCGTTGGGCCTCGCGGAGGAAGTCAGCGACGACTCTGCGTGGCTCATCGTCGGCGGGAAAGGGGATCAGCATCTCCGCCCCGAGCGTGCGGCCGAGCCCGGCGAGCTGCTGGCGCCACCTGCTCTCGGCGATGCTCAGGTGCTCGGTGATCTCAGATGCCCCAGGAAAGCCGGACGACTGCGGCAGGAAGCCGCGCACCTGAAGTTCCAGGCGAAGGTCGCCGGCTCGATGCTGCTCCAATGCCAGCAGTTGGGCGTTGGTGATGAGGTACTGAAGCGTCGGCCGTCGGACCTCACCGGTCGCATTGAACGGGACGGATACGTTCGCCGAATCGAGCGGTGCACGCGGTCCGGTTTCCTGCGGAGCGTAGAGGGTCGTCTCCAGGCACAGCAGCCGTCCGGCCTCCGCGCCGACCTGCGGGATGCCGACCTCCAGTTGGAGCTGGAAGTAGTGGGTGCGCATCCCCTTGAAGATCCAAATACTCTCCGGGGCGACACTAACGGTGTACGTCCCGAGGGCTGCCTCGAACCTGAGCTGATCCACGCGGTGCCTCCCTAGTTGCCAGCATCCACTGTGGACCATCAGGCGGCCTATGGCGACTGGGTTTGGTCGCCGTACGCGGCCATGCCATGTGGTACGTCAGCATTTCCCGTCTATCGTGTACGGCTGCGACCGCGAGTACGGCTTGACTAACTGCGCCGGCGTAGCCCTCGGCCAGTATGGTGCCGTGCATGACACCTCCGGTGACCATCGACCTGACGGCGGGCTTTGTCGGCGAGGTGTTGGGGCCAGTCCCGATCGATGAGGCGGCGACCCGGATCCGGGTTTACTGCACGTCGCGGTACAGCGGCTGGGCCGTCTACGACCTGGCTGGTGTCAGCGCGCGGTCGGCGGGCCTGTTGACGGAGGTCACAGCGTGGTCGCTCCTGTTCGCCAACGCGCTGAACGGCCAGGGTGGAACTCACGCAGCTTGCAGACTTCAACCGGGCGCGCCGACGCGAGTTCGCCGATCGGATCGGCCGTATCCCGGCGAACCGCGATCTGCACCGCATGACCGACGACGAGATCGCCGCGGTGGTCCACGCGTGCCAGTTCGGCTTCGACGGTGCCTGGGCGCCGAGGATCACCAAGCTGGGCGCGCTGTACCGGCCAGCCGCGATCCCGGTCTTGGACGGCTACGTCGGGATGGCGTTCGGCTACCAACGCGACGATCTCAGCGTCAAGGTCCAGCGCTTCGGTCTTAACCGCCAGGAGCGGATCGCCGCGATCGTCCGCGCGCTGGCGGTGTACCTGCGCGACCACCGGGATACGGTGGCGCAGCTCCGGACGCTGGTGTCGCCGACGGTGCCCGAGCCGGCGTTGGAGTCCGAGCCGGCGCCGCTGATCCCAGATTTGCGGCTGCTGGACATGGTCGTGTGGACCGCGATGGACGATCGCATCGCCGCCCGTGCGGGACGGTCGCCACGATGGCTCGGCCGACCGATCGGCGCCCACATCCCCATCGAGGCAGTCGCACCGGAACCCATCCATCCGGCCCGGGGCGGCGCAGGCTGAGGGCCGTCCTCGCCGTTGTCGCGCACTGGTCGCCAGGTGCGCCGAGCGCTGCGACTTCCTCTAGGATTTCAACGCCTCAGCGAGATCGATGGCGGTCAGCACCTGGGGCCACCGTGCTGCAGAGCGAGCCGGTTTTCGATGAGCGGTACATCCCAAGCGTGGTGCCGAGCGGGTTCGGGCTGCGGCTCGGTGTCGGCTCGCCGCAACCGTGCAGGAGGATGAGAGGGTGACGGCTCACCAGTCCTCGACTCCGATTGACAGCGGCGTTCGTGTCCGACCTCGCCCGACCGTGCGCTTTGACGCACGAAACGGCGATTGGTACCTCGGTGAGCGGCTGCGCCGCTGTGACGGTAGCGGGAACGTAGTGGCCCATGTCGATGACCTGCCCGGGTGCTCCGCCTCAGACCTGTTGCGTGCGATGCGACGCCGGCACGCCTACTACGGTGACGGCGCGACGCTGCTCATCAGCAAGGTTCCTGTAGGGTTCTTCGACGACGAAGAGAGCCCCGTGGGCGCGGTCGCCTTTGAACTGCACGACAATACCCTCAATCTCGATGTCACTGTCCTGTTCGATGATCTCGACGATGAGAATGAAGTATCCGGCCGATTTAGCAGTGCCCTAGCCCCGTTGCTCCGGCGCTACCGGATGACGTTCTCATCAGCGTGGCCGGACCCGGACTATGTTGCACCGCCGTGGCCGTGGCATGTACGAGTGACCTTGAGCCCCCGAGGCCGCGACCTCGGCGAACTGTTTCGATTGGGCCAAGACATCGGGCAGCTCGTGCGGGCCATGACCGACGGTAAACTCACCCGGGTCACGGCAGGGGACCTCGTACGGGGCGGTCATGCCCATGTCTTGATCGGCCAGCCCGAAGGACACTGGTTGGATGTGAAGAGCCAGCACTACGACGCCAGTGAGCATGGCCAAATCTCCCTGGCCCAAGCCGTCGCACGATTCTGCAATGCGGAGTCAGGGGGCCTCGTCGTGATCGGTATGAACACGAAGAAGGTGCCGGGCGGCGAGGAGATCCGCGGGTTGTGTCCAGTACCCCGAGACAACCGCATGGTTCGCCGCTATGAGCAGATCCTGGAGCGACGACTGTTTCCACCGCCGGATGGCCTGGCCGTCGAAGCCGTCGCAATGGGCGAGGAGATGCTGGTGCTCATCGATGTCCCCCCGCAGCAGGAGGAACTCAAGCCGTTCCTTGTCCACGGCGCGATCGTTGACGGACGAATCGAGGGTGCTTTCATTAGCATCGTGCGACGCCGTGGTGAAGCCTCTATCCCGATCACTGCCCCTATGATCCATTCGACCTTAGCGGCGGGGCGCGGACTCCTTAGGCGCGGTGAGATTCCACGGCAAGAAATCTGAGTTTGGTTGGAGAAGCGGACAGGTCTGTCCGCATGGTCCACGTTGTGGAGAGTGGGACGTGAGCACCTACAAGAGCATCTTTGTCGACGGCAAGGAAGTTTTCTCCTTCCGTAACGAGTTTCATCCGGAAACCGTGTACTACTTCACGTTGGCAGACCTTCAAAGACTTCGCGGTCGAGAAGCCTTGCCATACACGGTCGGCGCTTACGGTGGTGACCCTTACGAAGATGATCTGTCCGAACTTGAGCTTCCGGTGTTCATGGCATCCGCGCGGGACGTTAGGGAAAGACTTGAGGTATTGGGCTATGGCGAACCGCTCGTGCGGCGGCTGTACGAGCTGATTCTTAGTGAGGGCTCGTCCGGGCTTTATACGCAAAAGGAAAATGGGTCTGACGATCAGGACGGTCTTGGCGATCCGCTCACGCTCGAAGATTGGCCGTATGACGACTGGAAGTGTGACGTCAGCGACCATGTGAAGCGAAAAAGGCAGCTCGACGGCCCGGTAAACGCTGTCGGTCTTCGCGATCTCGGACCGCTCAGCGTGCTCCAGGAGATGGATGAGCGAATCGTGATGCGCGCGATCCTGGAGTCAGTTGAGGACACAGCGCAAGTCGCGGTTGACGCCGGGGAGCTTGAAGAATGCGATTGGCTTACCGTTTACGACGACGACAAAGACGAGGATTTCGGGTCAGAGGACATCAATAAGGGACGAGGAGTTGGACCGCCAATCGTTATCACCGAGGGCAGCTTCGACGCATTCGTTCTCAGTAACGCGATCGCGCTAATTAGACCACACCTCGTCTCCTATATAAAGTTTCTAGACTACGACACAGGCGCCGAAGGTGGGGCATCCGCCGCTATCCGGGCGCTCAAAGCATTTGCTGCGGCTGGCGTCGCCAACCGCATTGTGGCTATCTTTGACAACGACAGCGCCGCCTACGAGGCCGTCATGGGTTTACGAGACACCCGGCTGCCCAGCCACTATCGGGTCATTCACTACCCCGATCTCGACCTGGCCGCCGAGTACCCAACCCTCGGCCCCCAGGGGCAAGCCACTATGAACGTCAACCGCTTAGCGGGCTCCATCGAGCTTTACCTCGGCACGGACGTACTCTGTGACGCCGACGGGCTACAGCGCCCAGTTCAATGGAAGGGCTACATGGGCAAAGTCAAGTCCTACCAAGGAGAAGTGGTCGACAAGAGCGCGGTTCAACGCGCGTTCCGCGAAAAACTCCAAGCAGCCCAAGCGAATTCAAACCTGATTGAAACCCAAGACTGGTCCGGGATAGAGCTGATCCTGGATCATCTCGTTAGCCAACTTGGCTCATTCTGAGACGAGGTCTGGTCCAGCGCCGCCATCCACCACAGTAGACCTATCGTTCCGTTCGGCCAGTGGACAGTTGTGGCCCCGAGCGGAGCGGGGCGTCAGCGGTGGTTGTCTCGGGGATTCTCCACGGTGAACCACCGGTTCCCTCGGACTGATGCATCGTAGCCGTGGTGGCGGCCCTTGTACTGCTGGAGCGCTGCCTGCCACTGACTGAGGATGAGGACTGCGTCGCTGTTCTGCGGGAGGGTCTCCTCGTCGAGCATGTCGACGAAGGCGTGGCTGGGGTCCTTTTCGATGACCTTGCTGAGCTCACTGAGGAGACGGTTGAGCATCTTGATCTTGAGAGTGTTGACGACGCCATCCTGCTTTTTCTTGGACAGCTCGGTCATCTCGCGGTGGGCGGCCTCCAGCATTGGAACGAGCCGGTCATATGTCGCTGCCTGTTCGTCGGTTGGTGACGGCGAGGAGCCGTCGTTCGGTTTGTCGGTGCGGGGCATACGTTCTCCTACTTCGGGAGCAGGCGGGTGAACTCGACGTGCTTCTTGCGCAGGGCCTCGATGGGGCGCCGTTCGGAATCGAGCAGGGCGACCATGAGGTCGAGGTCGGAGTCGTCCAGGCACAGGACCGCACGGCGCTTGGAGGAGTGTAGGTCGACGATGTTGCGCTGGACTGGTGCCTTCGGCGGGTTGCGCGCGACGAGGACGCCGAAACGGCCCATGTCCTCGTCGTCAAGGTAGCGGTGGAGCTGATTGACATGCTCCGAATCGAGCGCTGTGACGTTCTTGAGCTCGAAGACGAGCTGGCGCGCGCCGTATTGGTCTCGGAGGTCTGTTAAGAACGGTGTTTTGCCGTCGTTGTGGAAGATGACGTCTCGGATATGAGCTCCGCTGATCGTTCGTTCCTGCTGGCCGGCGAGGTCGAGCTCGGGGTAGAGCAACGAGGACAGCACGTCGAACGCGAGGTCCTCGAATTTCTTGTCTGCTCCGTTGTCGCGGCCAGTCGGCAGCGCCTTGATCTCTGCGACCTTCTTCTTTACGGTCGTGAGTCTGAGCGGAGTGAAGAGCGGGTCTGGGGCGCACACGCCGGCTGCGGCCTCCCGTTCGGCGACGTAGCCGCGGACCGTGTCGAAGTGCGCGCGGTTGTAGGTGAGTACGTCCTGCTTGGCGACGGCCCTGCCCGCGCGGCCCGGCGGAAGCACGAGCGGCGCGTAGGCGGTGCGGTAGTAGTCGCCGTAGTTGATCCAGGGCAGCCGGCGGAGCAGGTTCAGTGGCGCGAGTAGGACGGGCGAGCCGTCGGAGGGGTTGTGCGGTAGGCGCGCGTCGAACGGTCGCCAATCAAGCGCCGCGGCGTCCCAGCCCATGAGGCTGCGGCGGGCCGTGTGAATGCCCCAGTCCTTACAGCGGCGCTCGGTGAACTCAGTGAGCCAGCGCTTGATGACTGAGGCGGTCATGTCGCTGATGCGGTCTTCAGCAATGCCGGGCACGAGCAGTGAAAGGATCTCAAGGTGGTCCAGGCCAGCGGCTTGGAACTGCGGGACCTGTTGGAACGTGCGGACAATGCCTTCGATGGTGCCGGGACCGAGCGCTGAGCCCCGCTTGGTTCCGGCCGCGTAGCCCAGGCCGAGCTCGACCGGCTCACTGACCTCTGACAGGAGCATCCTCGCTCGGGTGGCCCGTCCGTCGACGGCGTGCTTGCGGACTTCATCTACAAAGCCGAGCAGATCGGCGTGAAGCCGTCGGTACTCAGGATCGTCGGACTTCCAGAGCAGGAACGGGTCGAGGTAGAGCGGGAGGTCCTCGCGCAGGTGGGGAACAACGAAGTCCACCTCGTCCTGTCGGATCACCAGGCCGAAGACGTCGCTGAGGCGCGGGTTGACGATACCGGCGGCAGGATCGACCCCTTCGCCGTCCGCTGCCACGTCGCCCAGCCTTTCGCCGTTTCTACGAGGCTACGCTAACGGAGAGCCCCGACAATTTCCGGCGCGCACATCCACGTTCCTGGCGTCTTGCCCTGGATTTGGCTCGGTTTGCCCGCACACGTACAGGTACCGATGCGCGTTCATTCCGGGCGAGTGTCAACGTCCATCGGGTCAACGCGAGGATGCCCCGGCCGAACGGCCAGGGCATCCTCGATCGCCTACTCGAACGTGAAACTGGCTTCCACGATAAGTGACCGACCAGTTACGTTGCGGTTTTGCAGTTCTGTGACGTGCCCCCGGCGGGATACATCCCTAAACTGCTCCCCTTGGGGACGCCTGGCGATAGCCGCTGACCTGCCCATTGGTTAGATCCTGACGGTCTGTGTCGCGGTTTCCATGGTCGGCCCACCGGGTCGGGCCGACCATGGAAACCCGGTCCACGGCGATGATCAGGTTGCGATCATCAGAAGCTGTGGTGCTTGCTTGATCTTGTCGGATCAGTCGCTGTGGCGGTAGGCGCGTACGGCGAGGGGGACGAATAGGGCGAGGATGCCTGTGGTCCAGGTGAGCGCGAGCAGGGTTTCGCCGGTGACGGTGTGCCCGGCGGGTAGGGCGCCTTGGCCGAGGGTGAGTCCGCGCAGGGCGTTGGCGATGATCGTGATGGGTTGGTGTTCGGCGAAGGCTTGCAGCCAGCCGGGCATGGTCTGGGTGGGTAGGAACACCGAGCTGGTCAGGGTCATCGGGAAGACGACCATGTAGATGGCGGCCTGGATGGCTTCGCTGTTGCGTACGGCCAGGCCGATGAAGGCCATCAGCCAGGAGCAGGCGTAGCCGAAGGCGAGCGCGACGGCCATGGCGGCGATCATGCCGCCGACTCCGTTGTGCCAGCGGAAGCCGAGCGCGATGCCGACGGCCAGTTGCAGGCCGAGGATGAACGTGTTGCGGATCAGGTCGGACAGGGTACGCCCGGCGAGGACGGCGGTTCGGGCCATGGGCAGGGAGCGGAAGCGGTCGAGGACGCCCTTGGTGATGTCGTTGTTGAGGCCGTAGGCGGTGGGCGCGGATCCGAAGACGGCGGATTGGGCGAGGATGCCGGGGATGAGCCAGTACACGTACTCGCCCTGGGCCGCTGCGGGTAGGGCGGCTTGGATGGCGCCGCCGAAGACGTAGAGGAACATGAGCATGAACACGACGGGCTGGATCGTGGACAGGATCAGCAGGTCGGGCAGGCGGACGTTCGCGAGGAGGTTGCGCCGGGTGATGACACCTGTGTGGGTCAGCGCCCGGCCGACGTAACGAGTGGAGATGGTCGTGGTGGTCATGCTGCCCTTCCGGCGAGTTCGCGCTGGGCGTGGCTTTTTCGGGTGAGGGAGAGGAACACGTCGTCGAGGGTGGGCCGGTGCAGTGCCACGTCGGTGGGGGTGATGGCGGCCTGGTCGAGCAGCCGCAGCGCGTGCCGCAGGGTGAGCGGGCCGTCCGGCGCGGGCAGGACGATCTGACCAGGGGCGGCGGCAGGCTGCGCGGCGAGCGACCCGAGCGCCGCCAGCGTTGCTGCCCGCTGCTCGGCGGGGACCGTGAGTTCGACTACGGCGCTGCCGGTGCGGTCTTTGAGCTCGGTGGCGGCGCCTTCGGTGAGCAGGCGGCCGCGGTCGATGACCGCGATGCGGTCGGCGAGCTGATCGGCTTCGTCGAGGTATTGCGTAGTAAGCAGGACGGTGGTGCCCTCGGCGGTCAGGTCGCGGACGAGCCGCCAGAGGTCTTGCCGGCTCGCGGGGTCGACACCGGTCGTGGGTTCGTCGAGGAACAGCACCTGGGGCCGGCCGATCAGGCTCGCGGCGAGGTCGATGAGTCGGCGCATGCCACCGGAGTAGGTCTTGATCTGCCGGTCGGCGGCATCGTCGAGGTGGATGCGGTGCAGCACCTGATCGGTGCGGGCGTGGGCGTCGCGGCGGGACAGGCCGTAGAGACGGCCGATCATGGCGATGTTCTCCCGGCCGGTGAGGTGGTCGTCGAGGGCGGCGAACTGCCCGGCCAGGCCGATGCGCTCGCGCACTTTCGCCGGTTGCCGGGCGACGTCGTACCCGGCTACCCGGACGGTGCCCGTGTCGGGGCGTAGCAGCGTGGCGAGGATGCGGATGAGGGTGGTCTTGCCCGCGCCGTTGGGGCCGAGCAGCCCGTAGATCACTCCTGGCGCGATGGTCAGGCTCAACCCGTCGAGGGCTGTGGTGCCGTCGCGGAACTGTTTGGTCACCTCATCGATGGTGATGATCGGGTCGTTCATCTCGACCTCCGGATCTTGTTTACTTGAGAGTCAACATAAGCTCAAGTACACTCCGAAGTCAACAAGTCTTCAAAGGGGGCTCTATGGCCGGGGCGAACTCCGAGCCGGTGCGTCGGCTTCCGCGTGCCGAGCGGCGGGAGCAGATCCTCGCGGCGGCGACGACCGCGTTCGCCCGCAACGGATTCGCGGCTACCGGGCTGGACGACATCGCTGCCGAGGCCGGGATCACCCGGGTGATCCTCTACCGGCACTTCGACACCAAGACCGACCTGTATCAGGCCGCTCTGGACCGGTTCTGCGCCAGGCTGTCCGACCATGTGGCCGAGCCGGTCGGTGGGTTCACCGACGCCAGCGTCGACGGGCTGCTCAAGGCCGCGATCGCCGAACCGGACGGGTTCCGGCTGCTGTTCGTGCACGCCGCACGTGAACCGGAGTTCAAAGCCGCCGCCGAGCGGTTCCGCTCCGACATCACCGAAATCGCCCTGGTGCAGATCTCGCAGGTCGTCGCCGACGAAGCGTGGGCGCGGTGGGCCGCGCGTCTGGCGCCGACCGCGGCGATCGAGGCGATCATCGCCTGGCTCGACGCCGGACAACCCGACCCGGATCTGGCCGCCGACCGGGTCCGGCACGTCATCGCCGGAGTCATCACCGCCGCAGCCGCGCGCACCGGCCTCGACTGCCTGCCCCCAACCGCCTGACATCACCCATCCCTGACCGGCCGGAGGCCACCGTGAGCGCAGCACCCGACCAGACCGCGAAAGTCCTGCGCGCCTGGGAGAAATCGGCACCGGGCTACGACAAGCAGATCGCGTTCTTCGAGAAGAACTGGTTCGGCGGTGGCCGTCAGTGGCTCGCCGCCCGTGCCCAGGGCCGGGTCCTGGAGGTGGCCATCGGCACCGGCCTCAACCTGCCGTTCTACCCCGCCGAGGTCACGATCACCGGGGTCGAGCTGAGCCCGGCGATGCTGGCCATCGCCCGCCAGCGCGCCGCCGATCTCGGCCTCGGCGTGGATCTGCACGAAGGCGACGCCCAGGCGCTGCCGTTCGCCGACGCCTCGTTCGACACGGTCGTCTGTGCACTGTCGCTGTGCACGATCCCCGACCCGACCGCCGCGATCGCCGAGATGAAGCGAGTCCTCGTACCCGGTGGGCGGCTGCTGCTGCTCGACCACATCGCCAGCACCTGGCCACCGCTCCACGCCGCCCAGTGGCTGCTGGAGCGGTTGACCATCCGGGCCGCCGGGGAGCACTTCACCCGCCGCCAGCTCCCCCTCGTCCGGGCGGCCGGGTTCGAGATCGTGGAGGCCGAGCGGCTCAAGGCCGGCACCGTCGAGCGGATCTTCGCCCGCAAGCACGGCGGCAACTGATGAACGCCGCTGCCCAGGAGGCGCGCAGATGATGGGAGGCAAGCTCGGCGCGGGCCGCGAGGCGCAGGTGTACGCGTGGGGCGACGATGCGGTCGTCAAGCTGTACCGCCCGGGATTCGGCGGGCACCGCGCCGAGGTGATGGCGTTGAGGTCGCTGAACGGCCATCGTGTCGCCCCGAGGCTGATCGACGTCGCGGACTGCGACGGGCGTACCGGCCTCGTCCTGGAACGCCTGGACGGGCCGGACATGCTGACACTGCTGCAACGCCAACCGTGGCGGGTGCGCAGCCTGGCCCGCGCGCTGGCCAAGGCCCACCTCGCCATCCACGCCGTCCAGGCCCCGCCCGAACTTCCCGACCTCCGCCAGGTCCTCGCGTCGCGCATCCAGGACGCCGAAATGCCACCGCGGTTGCGCGACTTCGCCCTGCGCGTACTCGACGGACTCCCCGACGGCGACCGCCTGTGCCACGGCGACTACCACCCCGGCAACGTCCTGCTCACCGCCGACCGGGTCGCCGTCATCGACTGGTCGTGCGCGGCACGCGGCATGCCGGAGGCCGACCACGCGCGGGCTCTCCTGCTGCTGCGCTGGGCCGATCCGCTGCCCGGCACACCGCTGCTGTCTCGCGCGCTGATGGCGACCGGTCGGTCGGTGTTCGCCCACGGGTACGTGCGCAACTACGCCAGCGGCGGGAAGCTGTCGTCACGGCAGGTGGACTCGTGGCTGATCGTCCACGCAGCCGCACGCCTGAGCGAGGGTATCGAGGCCGAACAGCCCATGCTCATTGGGCTTCTTGACCGCGCCGCGCGCAAGGCCACCCGGTGAAGGACGAGCGGGCTGGCCTTCGGCGGCCCGTCGGGGCCGCTCAGCTACCGGGCGGTCACGCCCAGCTGATCCGTTGCCGTAGTAGCGACTGCTCCGCCGGGTTCGCCGTCAGCGCCAGGGCTCGCGCGTCGGCTTGTCGTGCTCCGTTGGAGCGGCCGAGGTCACGCAGGAGTTCAGCGCGGGTGGCGTGCCACAGGTGGTAGCCGCCCAGGGAGTTGGCGAGGGCGTCCACCTCGGCGAGCGCTTGCTGTGGCCCAGTGACGTATCGCAGGGCGACGGCGCGGTGCAGCTTGGTCACCGGCGACGGGGCCAGCCCGTCGAGCATGGTGTACAGCACCAGGATCTGCTCCCAGTCGGTGTCCTGCCAGCGAGGCGCTTCGGCGTGCACGGCGACGATCGCCGCCTGCAGCTGGTACGGCCCCGGCTTCTTGACGCTGGCCGCCTTGGCGATCAGCCGGGTCGCGTCGGCGATCGCCCCGTGGTTCCACAGGGTGCGGTCCTGGTCGGGCAGCTGAACGATCTCGCCGTCGTCGGTGAAGCGGGCCGCAGTACGGGCGCGGTGCAGCCGAATCAACGCGAGTAGGCCGAGGACTTCCGGCTCGGTGGGCATCAGGCCGGCCAGCATCGCGGCAAGGAACTCGGCGTCTTCGGCCAGGTGCGCCGAGGCCGCGTCATCGCCACCGCCGGTAGGCAGGTATGCCTCGTTGAACAGCAGGTACACCACCGTCAGCACCTCGGCCAGCCTGCCGCCGAGTTCGTCGGCGTCGGGGATGCGATACGGGATGCCCGCGTCGGCGATCTTCCGCTTGGCGCGGGTGATCCGCTGCGCCACGGTCGTCTCGGGGATGAGGAACGCCTTGGCGATCTGCGCCGTAGTGAGGCCGCAGACTACCCGCAGTGTCAGGGCGATCTGGGCGGTGCGGGGCAAGGCCGGGTGGCAGCAGGTGAAGATCAGCCGTAGCCGGTCGTCCGGCTCCGGTTGCCGCGGCGGCCACGCGGCCAGGGCGAGCTTGTCGCGGTAGCGGGCGTTACGGCGCAGCACGTCCAGACCACGACGCCGGGCGACGGTGTAGAGCCAGCCGTCCGGGTTGGCCGGGATTCCTTCGACGGGCCAGTGCTCCAGGGCTGCCTCGACGGCGTCGGCGACCAGATCTTCGGCGGCGGAGAAGTCGCCGATCAAACTCACGAGGGAGGCGGCGAGCCGGCCCGCGTGCTCACGCACCACGCGGGCCAGCTCCGCCTCCGCTGCCGTACTCACCCGGCGATGGGCCGGATCTCGACAAGCGGGCACGCCGGCCAGGTCTTGACCAGCCGCAGTGCCTCGTCCAGGTCGGCGACGTCGATCTCGGCGAAGCCGGAGATGACCTCCTTGCCTTCCACGAATGGCCCGTCGGTGATCACCGGTTCGCCGCCCTCCATCCGCACCGTCGTCGCGGTCTGCGGTGGCATCAGATACGTGTGACCTTTGATCTTGTCCGTGTTGTCGGCGAACCACTGCCGCACCCGCCCGTAAGCCCGCTCCCGCTCGGCCTCGTCCATCGCGGCCAGGTCGGCGGCGAACTGCTCGGTGTCGACGAACATCAGCACATACTTCACGGCTACCAGCCTCTCAGCTCGCGGTGGGCAGCGGGCAGTACAGGTCGATCCCGTTGCCGTCCGGGTCGAGCATGGTGGCGTAGCGGTGGCCCCAGAACGCGTCCCACGGCTCGCGCGATCCGGTGTAGCCGGCATCGACGAGCTCGGCGTACTTGGCGTCGACGTCGGCCGGGGTGTCGAACTGGAACGCCAGGAAGATCGGCGGACTGCCCGCAGTCCGGGTCCAGCCGGGGCGGGCCATCGCGGTGAACTTCTCCTCGTCCAGCATCAGGTGCAGCCCGTTGGGCAGGTCGCACCCGGCGTGCTCGGCGTAGCCGGGGTCGACCTGGAAGTCCAGGCCCAGGTGTCGGAAGAACGCGATCGACGCGCCGATGTCGGCGACGACGACGTCCAGGGTGTTCATGACCGGATTCATGCGTGCTGCTCCCTCGATCAGGTGTGCTTTCACCTCCTAGACGACCGGCGGGAGCCCGGATACGACACCGCGTCAAGATTCTTTTATATTCATGCCGCCCCTGACCGCCCTGGCCCGGCCGCCGCCGTTCGCGGCTTCCCGCGCTGCGACGACGCGCCTTGGCGGCGTTCACTGGCGGGTTGCCCTTCGCTGCTCCATGATCGGCTTGAGCGCGAGGAGCGCACCGACCACGAACACGGCTGTCGCCAGGTAGATGAGGCCGAGATGGCCCAAGGTGTCGAGGCCGTACGGGTAATGCGCCGGCGCCACGGTCGCGAGGCCGGTCGCGGCGATGAACCCCGCCACGGCGATGTGCAGGTGCGAGATGTAGTTGTACAGCTGCGGGCTGACTCCCGGATCTCGGGTCGGCCCACATCGACCAGGTCAGGGCCTATGCCCAGCTCCAGGAACGCGCCGGTGACGTTGCGGATGAAGAAGATCAACGCGTAGCCGACGAACGCCAGACCGGCCGCCATGAGCCCTGCGCCAAGGCGCAGCATGCCGGGTTCGGCGACCGTCGAGGAACGGCGGGCGACGGTTGTCATGATGCCCCTTGCAACGCCGGTCCGCCGGACCGGGCTGCGGGCACTGCCCGGTCCGGGCAAGCCACCATCTCCTCGATTATCCCAATTATCGATCTTGGCGGCGTGCGCTCGCTCTCACCTGTCGGGCTGCGGCCGGGATGCTACGTGCGTTGCGCCGGGTGCCACGGGTTCGCGGCGGCGGTCGGCTGGGTCGCGGCGGCGAGCCGCAGCGCGTAGGTGAACCGTTGCGCGGGCACCGGGCCAAGGTAGTGGTGGCCGGTCAGGTGACACCATGCCGGGAGGTCCAGCGGCGCGGCCGGGTCGGTGGCGATCACGTGCACCATGGTTGCGGCGGGCAGCCCGGTGATGAAACGGCGCAAGTCCAGCAGCAGCGTCACGCACAGCTGGTCGCCGCCGTCGAACACTCGGATCTCGGGAGACTGCGCAGTCATGACACGGGGCTGGAGACTGCGCCGGCCGCGGTGGCGAGGAGGTCCGCGGCGTACTGGATATCCGCCTCGGTGGTGGTGAGGCCGACTGACAGTCGGATCGCGGCAGCCACCCTCGCTGGATCCAGTCCCATCGCGGTCAGCACCGGGGAGCTGACCGAGCCGTCATGGCATGCCGAACCGGTCGACGCTGCGATCTGCGGGATCGTGGCGAGCAGCTGCGCGCCGATGGTCGCGGTGATGCTGATGTTGAGGGTGTTCGGCAGCCGCCGCTGCGGATGGCCATTGAGCAGCACACGCTGGCCGAGAGCCTCGACGAGCAGCCGGTGCAGCAGATCACGCATGGCGGTCAGGTGCGCATGGCTGGCGGCGAGGGTTGTGCTGGCGTGCTCGGCGGCGGCGCCGACCCCGGCGATCGCGGCGACGTTCTCGGTGCCCGAACGCAGGCCGTGCTCCTGGCCGCCGCCGCGAATCACGGGCTGCACCGTCACACCTTCGCGCAGGTACAGGGCGCCGACGCCTTTCGGGCCGCCGAACTTGTGCCCCGCGACGGTCAGCAGGTCCACGCCGATGTCGTCCACGCTGTAGGGCAGTTTGCCGGTGGTCTGGGCGGCGTCGGTGTGAAACAGTGCCCCGGCGTCGTGAGTGAGGGCGGCCAGCTCCGCGATGGGTTGGATGGTGCCGGTCTCGTTGTTGGCGTACATCACCGACACCAGCACCGTGTCATCGGTCAGGGCCCCGGCCAGGTCGGTGGGGCGGACCAGGCCGTGCTCGTCGACGGGCAGGACGGTCACGCGGATGCCGTGTGCGGTGAGGGCTCGGCAGGTCTGCAGGACGGCGGGGTGTTCGGTGGCCTGGGTGATGACGTGCCCGGTGCGGCCTGCGGTGACGCCGCAGATGGCCTGCGTGTTGGCTTCGCTGCCGCAGCCGGTGAACACGATCTGCTCAGGTCGCGCGCCCAGCAGGTCGGCGACCTGGGCGCGGGCGGTGGCGACGGCCTGGCGGGGTTGCGTTGCCGTAGTGGTGGCCGCTGGACGGGTTGCCGAACTCGTCACGCAGGTAGCGGGTCATCGTGTCGAGGACACCGGGCGCGAGGGGTGTGGTGGCGTTGTGGTCCAGATACACGGGAAGGTCCATGACCGCCGCCTCTACGCGGTGGTGCTGACGGGTAGGCCGGCCAGCCGCCACTCGGTCACGCCGTCGGTCAGTCGCGCGGCGCGGCGGCCGTGGGCTTGCAGCACCTTGACCCCCTCGTGCGCGAACACGCAGTACGGGCCGCGGCAGTAGGCCACCACCTCCCGATCGACGGGCACCTCGTCCAGGCGCGCTTCGAGCTGCTCGACGGGGATATTGACCGCGCCTGGCAGGTGCCCGGCGGCGTACTCCAGCTCCGGACGCACGTCCACCAGCGTCACCTCATCGCTGCTCATCCGCCGGGCCAGCTCGGCATGGTCGAGCACCGCGATGTCCGGGCCGTCGCCGAAGTAGGCGTCACGGGCCGAGCGCACATCCGGCAGCCGGGCGGCGGCGATCTCGCGGGCGCGTACCAGCAGATCGAGGACGTCGGGACCGGCGATGCGGTAGAAGATGCGGGTGCCGTCGCGGCGGGTGGCCACCAGCCCCGCCTGCTTGAGCGTCTGCAAATGCGCCGACGCGGTCGTCAGGTTCAGCCCGGCCGCTACGGCGAGGGCGTCCACGGTGCGTTCGGCCTGGGCGAGCAGATCGAGGAGCTCCAGCCGCTTGCCGTTGGCGAGTGCCTTGCCGACCCGGGCCAGCTGCTCGAACAGGGCCGTCTTGAGGTTCGTGTCACCCATCCTCGCCATCCTCCAAACTTCCATGGAATAGTATCAGACCTGAAGGCGAGCGGAGACGAGGAGCAGAAAATGGGCACGATCGACGACCAGCTGGTCGCGCTGGTGGACGAGGGCCTGGGCAACAGCGCCTACCTGCTCGACCTCGGCGACGGCCGTGCCCTGGCCGTTGACCCACCCCGCGACCTGCGCGCACTACGGCAGGCTGCCGACCGGCGCGGCTTACGCGTGACGTACGCCGCCGACACGCACCTGCACGCCGACTTCCTCACCGGCGCCGTACAGCTCGCCGCCGACGACGGCGCCACGATCCTCGCCTCCGCCGCCGGGATGCGCGCCTTCGACCACCGCGGGCTGCACGACGGCGACGAGATCGACCTCGGCGGGCTGACCCTGCGCGCCCTGGCCACCCCGGGGCACACCGACGAGCACCTGTCGTTCCTGCTCCTCGACGGCGGTACGCCGGTCGGGGTATTCACCGGCGGCTCGCTGATCGTCGACGCGGCGGCCCGCACCGACCTGCTCGGCAGCGACCGCACCCTGGAGCTTGCCCACGCCCAGTACGCGTCTCTGCACCGGCTCGCGGCCCTACCCGACCCGACCGCGGTGTGGCCGACCCACGGAGCCGGATCGTTCTGCTCCGCCCCGCCCGGCACCGCACGCACCTCCACCATCGGCGAGCAGAAGCAGACCAACCCGCTGCTGGCCGCACCCGACGCCGACACCTTCGCCCGCCACCTGACCACAAGCCTCGGCTCCTACCCGGCGTACTTCCGCTGGCTGGCCGAGGTCAACCGGCAAGGCCCACCGGTGCTCACCGAACAGCCCGTCCTCCCGCGCCTTGCGGTCGAGCAGGTCCGCGCCCACCTACAGGACGGAGCCGTGGTCGTGGACGTGCGGCCGATCGCCGACGTCGCCGCAGGGCACATCCCCGGCGCGGTCTCCATCGCCCTACGATCGGCATTCGCGACCTGGCTCGGCTGGGTCATCGACCCCACCACCCCGATCGTCGTCGTCCGCAACCCCGACCAGCCCGCCGCAGACATCGTCTGGCCCGCCCTCAACATCGGCTACAGCCGCATCCGCGGCGAACTCGCCGGTGGCATGCCCGCCTGGACCGCCGCCGGGCAACCGGTCACGACCATCGCCCTCGTCGCGCCCGGCGCCGTCGACGGCCGGGTGCTCGACATCCGCCAAGACAGCGAGTACACCGCCGGCCACCTGCCCCACGCCGAGCACATCGAACTGGGCTCCCTGCCCGACCACGCCGGCGACATTGAGGCCGAACCGGTGACCGTCATGTGCGGACACGGCGAGCGCGCCATGACCGCCGCGACACTCCTGCAGCGCCACGGCCACCGGCGTGTCTCCGTCCTCGACGGCGGTCCAACCGACTGGGCCCACGCCACCGGCACCAGCCTGGAGCACGGCGCATGACCACCACCACGACCAGCAGCCGGACCCCGATCCGGCTGGGGCTGCGCGCCAACCTGGCCCAGTTCGTACTCCTGGTCGCCGTCAACGCCCTCGTCGGCGGCATGATCGGCCAGGAACGCACCGTCCTGCCGCTGCTGGCCGACCAGGTATTCGCCATCGGCGCATTCACCGCCTCGCTGACCTTCATCGTCGCGTTCGGCATCACCAAAGCCCTGACCAACCTCGCCGCAGGCAGCCTGTCCGACCGCTACGGCCGCAAACCCGTCCTCGTCGCCGGATGGCTCATCGGCTTGCCGGTACCGCTCATGCTGATCTGGGCACCGTCATGGGGCTGGATCATCGCCGCCAACATCCTGCTCGGCATCAACCAGGGCCTGACCTGGTCCACCACCATCGTCATGAAAATCGACCTCGTCGGCCCCGCCCGCCGCGGCCTGGCCATGGGCTTCAACGAGGCCGCCGGGTACCTCGCGGTCGCGGCGACGGCGCTGGCCACCGGCTGGCTGGCCGCCGAGTACGGTCTGCGGCCCGTCCCGTTCTATCTCGGCATCGCCTTCGCCGCCCTCGGCCTCGGCCTGTCCACAGTGCTCGTCCGCGAGACCCGTGGACACGCCCGGCACGAGGCCGCCAACCACGTTCCCCGCAACGCCGAGCACCACGACGAGCTCACCGGGCGGCAGATCTTCACGCTCACCAGCTTCAAGGAGAAGGCGCTGTCCGCGGCCAGCCAAGCCGGCCTGGTCAACAACCTCAACGACGGCCTCGCCTGGGGCCTGTACCCGATCCTGTTCGCCACCAGCGGCCTCGGCGTCGCCCGCATCGGCGTCCTCGTCGCCCTCTACCCCGCAGTCTGGGGCCTCGGGCAGATGGTCACCGGCTGGCTGTCCGACCACTGGGGCCGCAAATGGCTCATCACCGCCGGCATGCTGCTGCAGGCCGTCGGCATCGGCCTCGTCGCCGCAGCATCCACCTTCGCCCCGTGGGCGATCGCCGCCATCCTCATGGGCGCCGGCACCGCCCTCGTCTACCCCACCCTGCTCGCCGTCATCGGCGACGTCGCCCACCCCACCTGGCGCGCCCGCGCCGTCGGCGTCTACCGCCTATGGCGCGACCTCGGCTACGCCGTCGGCGCGCTTCTCGCCGGAGTCACCGCCGACCTGTTCGGCCTGCGTCCGGCTATCTGGATCATCGCCGCGATCACTGCCGCTTCGGGCCTCGTCGTCGCGGTTCGCATGTATGAGACGCACCTCCCGCCCGCATCGACGGAGCCTCTTCACGAGTAGGGGAGCAGGTTGGTGCCCACCTCGACCTGGCTTTGCCTGTCGAGACGCGCCCCCAATCGCGATGGGATACCGTGTCTGAGCAGCGGGAACGCCGTGAAGGCGCAGGTCGATCTCTACGGCGGGATACATCGCTAAACTGCTCCCCCCACGGACGCCTGGCCATCGCGGCTGACCTGCTGATTGGCTGACCCGTCCACAACCGCCACGTTCCCATGTTCGGCGCGTCCCGTCGAACATGGGAACGGACCGACGGGTCCTACGACGTCGCGATCATCAGCGGGACGTGGCAGCTAGCATAACGCGTACGGCCCTGCTGCCCAGCGGTTCTGCCACAAGCTTGTGGACCCGATGTGGCAGAACCCGAACCGCATTCCCGCAGCAATCCCGCGGTGCAGCGGTCACGCACGAAGGTGTTGTACTCCTTCGGTACTTCTCCGAGACGTTGCGATCCTCGCCCCACCCGAAGGCCGGGCGCAGCCGCCGGTGACCGTGACCTTGATCCAGAGCCCGCGCAGGTTGCGATCCTCGCCCGACCCGAAGGCCGGGCGCAGCCGGCATTCAGCCGTGGCAGCCCGACCGGGACAAGGTATTGCGATCCTCGCCCGACCCGAAGGCCGGGCGCAGCGGTCCTGTGTAGCACGCGTGAGTGTTACGTACATCAATGTTGCGATCCTCGCCCGACCCGAAGGCCGGGCGCAGCACGATCGTGTCCCAGTCGCGGGCGTCGACCAGCATGGCGTTGCGATCCTCGCCCGACCCGAAGGCCGGGCGCAGCCGCCGAGCAGAACGCCGGACATCAATCCACCGAGCAGTTGCGATCCTCGCCCGACCCGAAGGCCGGGCGCAGCCCTCCCCGACTTCCTGCTTCCCACCCGCGCCGAACTCTGTTGCGATCCTCGCCCGACCCGAAGGCCGGGCGCAGCCCCGGCGGGCGGCGTGCTGGCGCTGGTGGGCGCGGTCCTGGTTGCGATCCTCGCCCGACCCGAAGGCCGGGCGCAGCCAACTACCGGGCCATGGCGATCGCCAACGGCCTGCCCGCGTTGCGATCCTCGCCCGACCCGAAGGCCGGGCGCAGCCGGCCACACCGCGTGGGGCATCACCGCCGAGTCGCTGGTTGCGATCCTCGCCCGACCCGAAGGCCGGGCGCAGCTTCTCCTTCTTGCTCACGCCGCCTCCTGGGCTGCATGTTGCGATCCTCGCCCGACCCGAAGGCCGGGCGCAGCCAGCGATGGCCGTGGTCGTCTTCGCGGCCCGGCCGGAGTTGCGATCCTCGCCCGACCCGAAGGCCGGGCGCAGCTTGTAGGACAGGCCGTGCATCAGCCACCTCCGAACAGGTTGCGATCCTCGCCCGACCCGAAGGCCGGGCGCAGCCCCGGCCCGACGTCGGTGTAGGCCAGGCGCGAATCGGCGTTGCGATCCTCGCCCGACCCGAAGGCCGGGCGCAGCTGCCCGGCAACCCGGGTCATGAATCCAGCCCAATCGTTGCGATCCTCGCCCGACCCGAAGGCCGGGCGCAGCCGGCGACGTCACCGACGAACGCGTTCAAGCTCCCGTTGCGATCCTCGCCCGACCCGAAGGCCGGGCGCAGCCGCCGCCCCCTTCCACACCAGCCAGGCGGGCACCATCGCGTTGCGATCCTCGCCCGACCCGAAGGCCGGGCGCAGCGGCGGAGCCATCAGGATATGCACGTGAGGCGCGCCCCGTTCCTGTTGCGATCCTCGCCCGACCCGAAGGCCGGGCGCAGCCACGAGTCCGGTCGATGCGGCCATCAGAGGATCCGGTAGTTGCGATCCTCGCCCGACCCGAAGGCCGGGCGCAGCGGCCAAGCACTAACGCATCGACCACCGCGCATCAACCGTTGCGATCCTCGCCCGACCCGAAGGCCGGGCGCAGCCGTCGTCACGAGCTCTTTCGCTGCCGGCGACAACTTGGCGTTGCGATCCTCGCCCGACCCGAAGGCCGGGCGCAGCTCGGCATTGTAATCAGCGATAATGACCGCCAAGGCTCCAGTTGCGATCCTCGCCCGACCCGAAGGCCGGGCGCAGCAGCGACAACCTCCCAACACATCCCGCTAGCAGCGCTTCGGTTGCGATCCTCGCCCGACCCGAAGGCCGGGCGCAGCTCTTCCTCAATAGGGAAGATAGCCGGATGCTGGCATGGGCTTCACTGTTCGACGGCGCGATTTGCGTGGTTGATCCGGATTCTGTGGTTAGGAACCTCCGGTGTTTGGAGCGTGAGCCTGAGGTTCCTAGATCACGAAACGCTGTCGGTGCGCATCGATATCATCCCGGAGCGCCGGCCGACGACGGCTGTGGGCCCATGCTCTGGGGTCGTGTCTGGAGCGGCTGCCTAGCGTTGCGTGTGGTTAGTGTCGGCATCGATTTCGGTCGTTTGGGAAGGATTCCGTGTGTCTGGAACGGCCTCTCTGTGGGCGCATAGCCCCGCTCCAGGTGGCATCGGTTGGCATGCCTTGCGGGACCATTTGCGTGGGACGGGCGAGTTGGCGAGACGCTTCGCGTCGCCGTTCGGTGGTGGAGACGTGGCGTATTGGCTCGGGGCGCTGCACGATGTGGGAAAGGCTGGATGCGACTGGCAGAGGAAGTTGAAGACGGTCGCTGGTACCGACCAGCCGGTTGGTATCGACCATAAGGCGTTGGGTACTCGTCTTGCGTCGGAGCGCGGTTTGGGTCGTTTGGCCGTTGCGATCTATGGCCACCATGGTGGGCTGGTCGACGTTTCTGACCTTGGTGCAGCTGTGAAGGAACGTCTGGCGAAAAACCGGGGGAACGTGGCGTCCGCTGAGCAGGCGCTGTCGCAGTTGCTTCCGGACCTGCCGCCGAGTCTCGCCGGGCTGGTCCCAGCATCGTGGCGGCAGGATCCGCGAGTCGGTGAGATGGCCGTTCGCCTGTGTTTCAGCGCCTTGGTGGATGCCGACAGCCTGGACACCAGCGCGCATTTCCAAGGGTTGGCCGAGCCGCGAGTTCGTGACGTTGTCGACTTCGGCTACCTCTACGATTTGTTCGAGCGGCGGCGGGGCGAAGCCGTGGCAGGGCGAGGAACCGCGTCGATCGGTGCGGTGCGGGAACAGGTCTT
The DNA here is from genome assembly GCF_040300025.1 of Dactylosporangium sp. NPDC000555. Lineage (NCBI taxonomy): Bacteria > Bacillati > Actinomycetota > Actinomycetes > Micromonosporales > Micromonosporaceae > Dactylosporangium > Dactylosporangium sp. NPDC000555. The sequence goes on from NZ_JBEPDB010000107.1 coordinate 22,891, forward strand.
TGCCGATTGTGTGGCCGCTGCCGGGGAGCCGTCCGGCATGTTCCGGCTGGGCGCCCCAACCGGCGCGGGCAAGACCCTGGCCAGTGCCGGGTTCGCGCTGCGGCATGCGAAGGAGCGCGGCATGCATCGGGTCATCGTGGCCGTGCCGTTTCTAACCATCACCGAGCAGAACGCCAGTGTGTATCGGCGGATGCTGGACGAGGATGGTGTGGAACCTCGCGTGCTGGAGCACCATAGCCAGGCCGACTTCGATGACGGCCGGGGCGGTCGCTGGGCACGGCTGGCTGCGGAGAATTGGGACGCGCCGTTTGTGGTCACGACGTTTGTCCGGCTTTTCGAGTCGCTGTTTGGCCGGAAGCCCTCGGCGATGCGTCGGGTGCACCGATTGGCCAACTCGGTGATCGTGCTGGACGAGGTTCAGGCGTTGCCGCACCGGATGCTCGCGCCGATTCTCGACGGACTGCGGCTGCTGGTGGAGCATTTCGGCACGACAGTGCTGCTGTCATCGGCGACGCAGCCGGAGTTCTGGGCGTTGAACGAGTTTGGCGACCTGCCGGTCACGGACCTGATTCGGGACACACCGAAGTTGGTCAACGACCTGCGGCGCGTCCGGTTCGAGTGGCAGCTGGAGCCGAAACCGACGCTGGTGGAGATCGCCGCGCAAGCCGCGGTGGACGGGTCCGCCCTAGTGGTCACCAACACGACCGCAGACGCCAAGACTGTGTTCGATCACTGGCGCGACAGCGAACCGGAGGGTGTGGCGTGGCATCTGTCCACCCGCATGTGTCCGGATCACCGGCGGCGGGTGCTCGAGCAGGCGCGGCAGCGCCTTCAGAACGGCGAACGTGTCCTGCTCGTGTCGACCCAGCTCATCGAGGCTGGCGTTGATGTCGATTTCCCAGTGGTGTTCCGTGCGCAGGCACCGGCCGACTCGTTGCTGCAGGCCGCTGGCCGAGCCAACAGGGAGGGGCGCCTGGCCAGCGGGCGCGTGATCGTCTTCGCGCCGGCCGACGGTGGTCAGCCACCGGCGTACAAGACGCTGGTCGACTGCACAAGACGGCATTTCGGTCCGGGCAGGAGCGATCCTGACAACCCGAATGCCCTACCGGGCTACTACACAGACGTGTATGACGCGTTGAACCTTGCTGATGGCCGTCATGTCGGTCAGCAGATCCAGCAGGCTCGGGCACGGTGGGCGTTTCAGACGGTGACCGACGGCCCGCTGGACGGCAGTACCGGCCGCCGTGACTCGAAGCTGGCGTTCCGGATGATCGACGACGAGGGCATCTCCGTGGTTACCCCACAGGGCGCTGAGACGCCAGAACAGCAGCGAGATCTCGAGGAGCTGATCGAACGACTGCGACGCGATCCGGTGCCGGCCATGGCGCAGCTGCGTCGGCTCCAGCCGTATACCACGAACGTCCACCCGAGCGCGTTGCGATCGGCTGGCGTCAGTGCCTTGATGCGACCGCTTCTCGGTACCGAGGTGCGTCGCGGCGCGCTCGTCGAGTGGTGTGGCGGATACGACCGCCACACCGGCATCGACCTTGATCCCAGATTCGAGGATTTCGTCTTGTAGCCAGCCCGGTGGCCGCGTCGGTCGCGACCGGTCTACCGCGTACTGCCCTGATCAGGCCATGAACGAATGCAAGGCGCCAGCTGCCGCGATAGCTGCCACTACTCCGGCGGTCGGCCCCTGCGTCGTTTCGATGAGGGCTCCGAGAGCACTGCTGATGCCCAGGATTACCGCCCAGCGCAGTGGCAGACGTTTCGGGCTGCCTGGTCGTCGCTGAACGGTGCGTCTGCCGTCTACAGTCATGCAGTTTCCCTTCAACATGTGAGGCGGGGAACCTGGCGGTCCGCTGTTCGCGCAGCGGACCGCTCTTTGTTCGAGCGGGCGTCCGCCAGGCGTACTGGCGTCGTCGGTCGCGACAGGGGATCATGGATGGAAGATCAGCTCAACCCGCCAGCTTTCATGAACTTCGCTGGATTGTTAGGCTGTGCGAGCGCCCGCTTGGATCAACCTATTCACGGCCTGGGTCTCGGCCGTTCTTTCGCCCCGCCGGCGGCTTGGCTGGCGGGCGCGAGGCTGCGCCGCTGTCAGGTGGCGAGGATCGCAACATGAAGGCTGGGGCGATTGCCGTGGCAACCGGAATGTCGTGGGGGGGGCGGGGGGCGGGCCCCCACCCGCGGGTGGGGGTGGGTGCTGGACACCGCTGTACACCCCTCACCAAGTGTGAAATATGGTATTGGGGGTGTTGGGGGTGTATTTGGG
>NZ_JBEPDB010000108.1:0-25029 GCF_040300025.1 Dactylosporangium sp. NPDC000555
GAAGGCCCGGACCGGCCAGGCCCGCGCCACGGCCCTGCGCCGCGCCCTGGCCGCGCTCGGCCCGTCCTGAGCAGCCCCGGACGAGGCCGAACGACGGTGGACGCGGCGCGCGGCGACCTTGCCCTGCCGGCCGCACCACGGCACATCTGCGCCATCGACACCGGCGGTCTCGTCATCCTCGCCGCCGACCTCACCCACGAGACCCTCGTCGCCCACCCCATGACAACGGCGCACCTGGCCGTCCAACTGGCCAGGATTCGCGACGCATGGCTGGAACGAGTCCCGGAATCGTCAGTCCGCGAGGCCGTCGACGACCTTCGGACGCGTTCCGGCAACCTTCACCCTGCGGGTGCCTCTCGTCTGGATGGACAAGACCCTCAGCTGGGGCCGCCACCTCGGCATCAAGCGCTTATAACTTCCCGCGCGGGGCAGGTCGCACATCAACCGGTGAACGGCCGAGCCCAGCACGGACCCGGCCGCAAAGGTGACTCTCTTGAAGGGTAGGCCTTGGCCGTGCGGGCTTTTTGGGATGCGCTGGCAGCCAGCATTGACCGTTTGACGTTGGCCGGGTGGATTCAGATCGTCTCGGCGATAGGTGCGGTCGCCGCGGCGATTGCCGGCGCCTCGGCCGCTCGCTCGGGACGCGGTGCGGCCCGAACCGCTGCCAAGCAGCTACCGGAGTTGCAGAAACAGGTCGAGATCAACGCGGCTCAGGCGAAAGCCGGCGACGAGCAGGTCGTCCTCGCTCAAGAAGTGCTGAAAACCGCCACGGCGGCGGTCCGGGAAGCGGCACGCGCCAGGACGGACGAGCGGGCTCCCCTCGTCGTCGCGCTGCTGGAGGTGCCGAAATGGCCCCCGCTGATCGATGCGACGCGTGATCGGATGCCCTATGGGAACGAACTGCGACTGCTTGACCATCGTTCCGTGGCGCAGGCCGAAGCGGCGTCGCCAGCGCGGCTCTTCGCGCGAAATGGAGAGCGTCACGGGCTCATGTGGTTTCAGACCCGGGGTGTACTGATCAACGAAGGCACGACCACCGCACGGGTGCGACTCGATGAGGAGGCCCAGTTCGTGGACGCGACCACCGCGAGGAGAGAGCGCCTCTTGCGACCGGGAGAGGTAGCCCTGTTCGAATGGGGCGCGGGTCACACCATCGCGGAGTGGGCGGACGCTCGCGAGAAACCCGACCCGCCCAACCCGCTTGGCGCCTGCTTCTTGACGATCACCGTATTCGACTCGTTCGAGCACGGCATCTTCGACCACATTTACGTCGTCATGAGCGGCCGGCCGATCGTCTCGGTGGACGACTCTTTCGACGAAGTGAGGCTCGCTTCCCGGGAGTCCGACGCGGAAATGGGAGTCACGGTCTTCCCCACCCGGCGCACGTACCGCTCCGACGGTCCACGAAGAGACCCTCTCCCATGGGACGGCACGTACGCGGCATGGTGGAAGGAAAAGGGACGGAACGCCACAAAGCCTGTGTAAATGCGTTCCCGGCGCGGCCGCGGTCAAGCACGCGGCAGCGCACCGATAACGGCTCCGACGACGGCGTGGGCGGCGGCGCCGCGGCTCGGGCGCCTGGACGGCCTGGTCGACCGGCGAAGGCGCTGGCCGACCGGCGGACCCTGGACAGCCCGGCGACCACGGCACGACGACCGCCCCCGACCGCGAGCCCCTCAAACGCTATTTGGCCAACTCACTCCCGCAGAACCTCGACGGACGGCACGAACGCAGGATTCGCCGCAACACTCAAGGCCCTACCGTCGACGCATGACCAGCCATTCAGTACCGCGCGCCGTCTGGCTCGCCGCGGCCTGCGCCGCCACGATCGTGTTAGCGGGCTGCACGCCCACCTCCACCAACGCGACAACCGGCACGTCCGTTCCAGCGGCCACACCGGCCCCGTCCGACTCGACCGACGCCGGCATCGGCGGAAACGGCAGCATCGGCGGAAACGGCGGCGGCGGAAACGGCAACGCCGCCAGCGGAAACGGCAACGGCGGCAACGGCAACGCCGCCAGCGGAAACGGACATGCTACCCAGTCCAGCGCAACGACGACGTCGTCCTCGACCGGGCCACGAATCGCCAAGTTCCAGGTCCGCACCAAGCCGTCCTGCCCGGTGGTCGCCACCTCGGACGCGCCGTACAGCAGCCCCGGCAAGGATGTCACCATCGAATGGTCGGTGACCGGTGCGAGTAAGGTGACCGTGTCGGTCGACGGCCCCGGCATCTACGGCACGTACGACGCGAACGGCGAGCTCACGCTGGCATTCCCATGCGACAAGTCGATGAAGACGACCACCCACACGTACCTGCTCACCGTGGTCGGCTACCCCGACCTCACCAAAAAGCTCACCGTCTCCGCACAATCCAACTCCTGATCGTCAGCTCCTCCTCGCCGCGCGGGGAAGGGTCGGATCCGCCGTCCACTCCGCGGGCCGTGGAGAAGGTTCTCCGCGGTCGTCCCGAAGCGGAACCTGCCCGACCGGGTGCCGTTCACCCTCATCGCCCGCGTCACCGTGCCCGGCAAGGGCGGCGGCTCCCGTGCCGTTCCGCGCGACGACCCCGCCCTGGTCGCGCGCTGACCGCCGGGGGTAGCCGGGCGCCGTCGCGGCGAGGACGTGGCTGCCTGGGCATGGGCGTGGAAAATAGTTTGCGCAGACGTGCGATCAGCGTGATATTCGTCGCCATGGAAGATTCGGCATGGAAGCTGTTCGATCGCGTCGCCGCCGACTACGACCAGGTAGCGCCATTCTTTGCCGAGTACGGCGCAGCCATCATGGACGTTCTCGACCCTCCGGCTGGTTGCCGATTCCTTGATCTGGGTGCTGGACGTGGTGCGCTAACCGCGCCAGCCCTTGAGCGAGGCTGTGTCGTGACAGCCGTCGACGCGGCACCGGCGATGATCGAGCGGCTCGCCGCGGACTATCCCGCAGCAGTCACACACGTCATGAACGCTCAAGCCCTGAGCCTTCCTTCGGACCGCTTCGACCTCGTCGCGTCCGCGTTCGTCATCCACATCCTCGACGATCCGGCGGCTGGAGTTGCCGAAGCGTATCGCGTCTTGGCACCTGGCGGGCGGTTCGCGTTCACTGGTGGCAGCGCCCGTCAGGGCAACAACCACCGCCCCGGTAAGAACCCGACCATCCAGACGCCTTCACTCGGCGGCCGCCTCGACGCACTGTTCGAGGAGTTCGCCGCCTACCTGCACCCGAACGGAAGCATGGGTCACATGGTCGACGCCGCCGACTTGCTGGAGGAGGCGGGCTTCGTGGACCTCCACAACGACCGCGCCGAGGTCGCCGTCGCGTTCCCGGACAACGCGATGCTATGGCGATGGGCGATGAGCCACGGTTACCGAGCATTCATCGAGGATCTGCCGGACGACCGCCGCCGCGAATTCCACCACCGTGTAATGGAGCTTCCCGCCGACGACCACGTCCTGCGGCGAACGACAGGCATCTGGTCCGGCCGCAAACCCGGGTGAGTGCCGCGAGAGGCTCACGTCAGCCGGCCACCCCGCGCATACCTCCCTCATCCCCGGCATCGGTGACAGCGGCACAGTCGACTCGGCGCGCGTGAACCGCCTCACCCCGGAGAACTGAGATCGGTGAGGCGGCAGAGGCCAATGTTCCGCCGCGTGGATCAGGTCACGGCGAGTTGGGTACGGACCAGTTCGCTGAAGGCTCCGGGCCGGGCGAGGAGCTCGTCGGGGCGGCCGGTCTCGACGACACGGCCGTGGTCGAGCATGACGATCCGGTCGGCGGTGCGGATGGTGGAGAGCCGGTGGGCGATGACGAGCGTGGTGCGTTCGGCGCTGGTCGCGCGGATCGCGGTCGTGAGCTCGTGTTCGCTTTGGGCGTCGAGGTTGGAGACGGCCTCGTCGAGGACGAGGATCGGGGCGTCGGTGAGCAGCGCGCGGGCGATGGCGAGGCGTTGCCGCTGCCCTCCGGAGAGCAGGTTGCCGAGTTCCCCGGCGACGGTGTGGTAGCCGCCGGGCAGGTCCTGGATGAAGCCGTGGGCGTGGGCGAGCCGGGCGGCTTCCTCGATCTCCGCCTGGGTGGCCTCGGGGCGGCCGAGGCGGAGGTTGTCGGCGATGGAGATGTTGAACAGGTGGACGTCCTGGGGGACGTAGGCGATGAGCCGGCGCAGGTCCTCGCTGGTGATGGTTCGCAGGTCGTGGCCGCCGATGGTGATGGCGCCGGCGCCGACATCCCAGAGCCGTAGGAGCAGGTGGGCGCAGGTGGACTTGCCTGCTCCGGAGTGCCCGACGAGTGCGACGGTCTCGCCGGGCTCGATGGTGAAACTGATGTCCTGGACCGCCTGAGGGAGCGCGGGGGCGTAACGGAAGCTGACCCGGTCGAAACCGACCCGGGTGTCGATGTGCTCGACGCGGGCGGGGTGGTCGGGTTCGGGGACGGCTTGGTCCACCGCGAGGAGATCGAGGACGCGGGCCGACGCGGCCGAGACGATGCTGAGGTCGCGGGCGACGTCGACGACGGCGGTCACCGGCGCCAGGGAGAACGCGGCGAGGACGACCGCGGCGGGCAGCAGGTCCGCGGGGAGCCGGCCGGACGCGGTGAGTGCGCTGCCGACGAGGAGGGCGACGAGCACGCCGAGGGTGACGAGGGCGTCGGTGACGGCGAGTTCGACACCGGCGCGCCGGCTGTGCCGGGTCCGTGCGGCGTCAAGCGCGCGGCCACGCTGCCGCAGCCGTTCCGCCTGAGCCTCGGCGGCGCCGAAGGCGAGGATCTCGCGCAGGCCCTGGAGTGCGTCGACGGCTTCGGCGTTCAGCGCGCCGGCCTCGGCTCGGACCGTGTCGCCGTGGGATTGCGCCCGTCGGCGCAGCCAGATCGGGATGCTGGCGAGAGCCAGCAGTACGGGCAGCAGCGCCAGGGACAGGGCGGGGTCGACGAAGGCCAGGGCGATCAGGGCCGCGGCGGGTACGACAGCGGCGGAGACGAGCGGGCTGAGCGTGTGCGCGAAGAAGGTTTCCAGCAGTTCGACGTCGCTGATCGCGGTGGAGCCGAGTTCGCCGGAGCGGCGGGCGAGCAGCTCGCCGGGTGACATCCGGGCAAATGCGTCGTACACCCGGCCGCGCAGGTCGACCAGGACACGGAACGCCACCACGTGGGCGAGTTGGGTCTCCAGCCAAGGCGCGACGACCAGCGGGATGACGAGCGCGAGCAGGACCGCGAAGCCGCTGCGCAGGTCGGCCGGGCCGGCGCCGGTCAGCGCGCGGCCGACGAGGATCGCGCCGAGAACCGCACTGGCGATGGTGAAGAGGTGCGTGGCGATGCCGCTGAGCATGGCCAGGGCGAGGATCCGCCGGTGGCCGCGCAGCAGCCGTAGCAGCGGCAGGAGCCGGGTCGTGTGGCCGGCCGGCGCGGTGGTCGGGGTGTGGCTCATGCGATGGACTCCTGGGTGGCGACCAGCCGGGCGAAGGTGCCGGACCTGGCCATGAGCTCGTCGTGGCTGCCGATCTCGGTGATCGACCCTTGGTCGAGGACCACGATGCGGTCCGCGGCGCGGACGGTGGACAGCCGGTGGGCGATGGTCAGCGTGGTCCGCCCCGCGGCGGCCCGGCGCAGTGCTTCGGCGATCGTCCGTTCATTGGCCCCGTCGACGCTGGAGGTCGCCTCGTCGAGAATGAGGACGGGAGCGTCGGCCAGTAGCGCGCGGGCGATGGAGAGCCGCTGGCGTTCGCCGCCAGACAGTTTCATGCCACGCTCGCCCACGACGGTGCTGAGCCCGTCGGGCAGCGCGGCCACGAACGCGCGGGCATTGGCCGCGTCAAGGGCCTGCCACACCTCGTCGTCGGTGGCGTCCGGACGGGCCAGGATGAGGTTGTCGCGTACGGGGCGGTGGAAGAGGTACGTGTCCTGCGACACCACCGCGATGCGGTGCCGCAGTTCGTCCAGGGGCCAGTCGGTGACGGGTATGCCCCCGAGGCCCACCGAGCCCTGTTGGGGGTCGAACCAGCGCAGCAGCAGGCCGATCAGGGTGGTCTTGCCCGCGCCGGAGCGGCCGACCACGGCCACGTGCTCGCCGGGGGCGATGTCCAGGGTCAGGTCGCGGACCGCCGGTTCGGTACGGCCGGGGTAGGTGAAGCGGACCTGTTCGAAGGTGACCGCCGGCGGGGTTCGGGGCAGACCGGCGGGCGTCCGCGCGGTGGCGGGGCTCTTGACCGGCGGGTCCGCGTCGAGGATCTCGAAGATGCCGGCCGCGGCGGACAGCGCCGGGGCGCCGGCGTGGAAGGCGTTCTGCAGGTCGCGCAGGGGACGGACGCACTCCCGGGTGAGCAGCAGGATCATCAGCAGGGCGAGCGCTCCGATGGCCGCCTCGGCGTGCCGGACGGCGCCCAGGCCGGCGGCGAACGCGGTGCCGAAGCCGACGGCGAGCCCGACCACGCCGACGTAGAGGACCGTCACGGCGCACAGCCGGATGGAGGCGCGGCAGAAGTCCTGGGCCCGCGCGGTGAGTTCCAGGCCGCGCCGCTGAGCCGCGCCGAACACCTTCAGCGTGGCCATGCCCTGGATGGCGTCGAGGTTCTCGGCGTAGAGGGCACGGTAGGCGGCCATCCACGGATCCATTCGGCTGGCCAAGACCCGCTGCGACAGCTGCGGTACCAGCGGCACGATCAGGCCGCAGGCCAGGACGACGCCGCCGACGACCGGGTCCAGGGCGAGCAGGAAGCCGGCGATCGCGGCCGCGCCGATGACGGCGGCGACCGCCTGGGGCAGGAACTTGCCCACGTACGCGTCCAGGGCCTCCACGCCGTCGACGAGGATGGACTGCATCGCGCCGGTGCGCCGCTGGCGTACATCGGCGGGGCCGAGGCGCTGCAGTTGCCGGTAGAGGTCGGCCCGGACCGACTCCTTCACCGTGGCGGCGGCGCTGCTCGCGGCCACCTCCCGCCGCCACAGCAGCCCCGCCCGGACCGCCTGGACGAGCACGAGTCCCAGCGCGCCCGGAATCGCCCCGGCGAGGTCGGCGCCGCCGATGACATCGTCCACGACCACCGCGAGGAGCAGGCCCTGGGCCGCGTAGGTGACGGTGATGGCGACCGACAGCGCGACCAGTTCGGCCATCCGCCTCCTGGCCCGCATCGCCCACGCCAGCAGGCGGACGTTCACGCTCGCCTGTGCCTCCTCCCTCCGGCTCATCGGACGGCGAGCAGGACGCGGTCGTCGAGGTTCTGCCAGATCGTGCCGATCTCCCGGAACCCGGCCTCGGTCAGGGCGGTGACGTGCGTGGCCAGCGAGGTCAGCCGGTCGCCGTCTCGGGTCCCGTACACCTGGTCGGCCAGCTCGCGCCGGGCCGTGCGTTCCCGGGCCGCCGAGGCGAGCAGGTCGTTGCCGCTGGCCTCGGCCCACCACCGCTCCCAGTCGGGCACGCCGGCAACGGTGAACGCCTCCCGCGCGGCGCGGTCGTTGGCCGCCTCGGCGAGCCGCTCGTGGGTGGCCTGCCCGGGGTCGTACGGCATGTTGTCGCCGTTGAGCAGGATCCCGCCGGGGCGAAGCAGTTGCGCCACCCGGCGGTAGACCGCGAACAGGACGCCCGGCTCCAGCCAGTGCAATGCGGTGGTCGATACGACGACGTCCACGCTGTCGACACCCAGGCTCTCGTGCCAGCGCGGATCGCGCAGGTCGGCGTCGACCCAACGCAGCCGGTCGGCGTAATCGGACAGGGCATGCCGGCCGAGCTCCATCAGCAGCGGGTCGGCGTCGACGGCGATGGCGGTGGCGGCGGGATGGGCGGCGAGGATGCGCTGTGACAGCGAGCCCGGCCCGCAGCCGAGGTCGAGGGCGGCGAAGCTGTCGCCGATCACCTCACCGATGGTGCGGGTCATCATCGCGAAGCGTTCCTCGCGGCGGGGCAGGTAGCCGGTCTGCTGGTCGTCCCAGGACGCCAGCAGCTTCTGCCACGGGTCGACGGCTGCGGTCATGTCGATGGTCCTTTCGGTAGGGATACGGGTCGGTTGACGGTGTCCATGCGGAAGAAGTCGCGGGCGGCGACGAGTTCCCGGCTGATCCGGTGCCGCGCGGTGGTCGCCATGGCACCGGGGCGCAGCTCGTCGACGATCCGGCCGCTGTGCATGACGGCGATGCGGTCGGCGACGTGCTCGACGACACCGAGGTCGTGGGAGATGACGACCATGGCCAGGCCGTCGTCGCGAAGGCTGCGCAGGAGGTTGATGACGTCGGCCCGGTGCACGCAGTCCAGGGCACTGACGGGTTCGTCGAGGATCAGCAGGTCCGGGTCGCCGGCCAGGGCACGGGCGATGACCGCGCGCTGGCGTTCCCCGCCGGACAGTTGCCACGGCCGGCGCCGGCCGTGGTCGGCGGTGAGACCGACCCGCCGCAACAGCGCCGTTCGCCGGGCCGGCAGGTCGCTGGCGCGGACACCGTGCAGGTGCAGCGCCTCGGCGAGCGCGCCGCCGATGCTCTGGCGCCGGTTCAGGGCTGCGGTGGGGTCCTGGAATACCAGGTGGACGCGCTGGTGCCGGTGGTCGACCGGTCGTCCGTCGAGTTCGACAGTCCCCCGCAGCCGTGGCTCCAGCCCGGCCAGGGACCTGGCCAGGGTCGACTTGCCGCAGCCGGAGTTGCCGACCAGGCCGACCACCTCGCCGCGGTACACGGTCAGGTCGGCCCCGGCCAGTGCCGGCACCGCCGGGCGACGAGCGTGGGCCGGATGGACGAGGCGCAGGTCCCGTGCCGTGAGCAGGACCGGGGCGTCCCCGGTGTCCCGGTCGGCCCGCGGCGGTGGAAGGTCGGCGGCGGCGATCAGCCGCCGGGTCACCGGGTGCCGCGGCGCGCGCAGCACCGCGTGCGTGTCGCCGGTCTCGACCACGCGGCCTTGGTCGAACACGGCGAGGGTGTCGGCCAGCCTCGCGGCAACACCCAGCTCGTGCGTGATGATCACGAGGCTGGTGTTGAGCCGGTTCCGGATCTCGCCGAACAGCTCGACGAGCGCGACGGCGGCGGTCGCGTCCAGGGAACTGGTCGGCTCGTCGGCGACGAGCAGTGGGGGCTCGCCGGCGAGCGCGGCCGCGAGCAGCACCCGCTGGCGCATCCCGCCGGACAGTGCGCCCGGGCGCTGGCGGGCGACGCGGGCCGGGTCGTCGATCCCGACGAGGGCGAGCAGTTCCAGTGCGCGGCGCTCGGCGGCGCGCCGACGAAGTCCGCGGTGCAACACGACGACGTCGGCGACCTGGGCGCCTACCCGGCGCAGCGGATGCAGCGCGCCGCCGACGTCCTGCGGGATGTAGGCGACGGTCCGGCCGCGCACCCGGCGCAGCGCCTGCTCGTCAAGCCCGACAAGCTCCCGTCCGGCGAGCCGGACCGAGCCGGTCACCCGCGCCGACACCTGCGCCGGGAACAGGTCAAGCATGGCGAGCGCGGTCATGGTCTTGCCGCTGCCGCTGGCGCCGACGATCGCGAGGGTTCCGCCCGCCGGTACGGACAGTGTCACGCCGTCGACCACGCGGGTGTATCCGTCGCCGTCGTACAGATCGACGGACAGCCCGGTCACCTGGAGCCGGGCCTCGGCCGGGACGTCGGCGACCGTCGGCCGGGTGGCGGGCCGCACCGCCCTTGCCGGGCGGGTCACGGCGCCGGCTCGGACGCCGTGCGTGAACCAGGTACCCAGCCGGTCGGCCAGCAGGTTGCACGCCACGGCGACGACGGCGACGGCGACCGCCGGCGCCAGGAACAGCCACGGCGCCGACGAGAGGTACGGGCGCGACTCGACCAGCATCGAGCCCCACTCCGGTGCGGGCGGGCGGGCACCGAGCCCCAGGAAGCTCAGGGTCGCGACCCCGACGATGACCTCCGCGGCGGTGATCCCGAGCAGGACCGTGACCGGGCCGCCCAGCGCCGGCAGCACGTGCCGGAGCAGGATCCGCGGCGGCCGCGCGCCCAGCAGCAGGAGCGCCTGGTTGCTCGGCGCGTCTCGCCGCAGCCGGGTCTCGGTGCGGATCACCCGCACGTACGGCGGCCACAGTGTGGCACCCAACGCGAGGGCCACCTGCCACGGGCCGCCGCCGAGCAGGCCGGCGAGGACGAGCCCGAGGAGCAGCGTCGGCACGCTGGTGACGACGTCCACCACGCGCAGCATGAACCGGTCGAACAGGCCGCCCCACCAGCCCGCCGCGACACCGAGCCCGCCGCCGAGAACCAGGCAGACCACGAGAACCACCCCGACCGCGATCAGCGATCCACGGGCCCCGGCGACCAGCCGTACCAATTCGTCACGCCCGAGGTGGTCGGTGCCCAGCCACGCGCCGGCGCCCGGCGCGAGCAACGCCCGGTTCAGGTCCGTCTGCCGCTCGCGGCCGGCCGTGAGGATCGGGCCGGCCGCTCCGGCCAGCACGAATGCGGCCAGGACAGCCGCGGGAAGCGACCACCAGACGGCGGTCAGGGCACGCCGGGCCGCCTCCCAGCCACGCCGGATCACGGTGTACTCCTGGCACGCTCATCGACGAGCGTGGCCAGGCTGAGGCTCACCCCGCGCACGACGATCACCACAACGCACAGCAGCAGGACGGTCGCGTTCAGCGGATACCAGTCCCGGTACCGCAGGGCCGCGATGAGGTAGGAGCCGAGCCCGGACCAGCCGAACACCTCCTCGACCACAAGGGTGCCGGTGCCCAGCGCGGCGAGGATGTTCCCCGCCACCACCAGCGAGGTGACCGTCGCGTTCGGCAGCGCCCAGCGCAGCAGGCAGGTGAGTCGTGAGTGCCCCTGGGCGCGGGCGGTGACCAGGTAGGGCTCGGCCAACACCTCCCGCAGGCGGGTGGAGAGCACCCGCCCGAGCGCCGCGCCGGCGGGCAGGCCGAGGACCAGAGCAGGCAGCGCCAGGGACCACGCACCAGCGTCGGTGCCCTGGGTCGGGAACCAGCCGAGTCGCAGCGAGAACTGGGCGACAAGCCCGAACGCCAGCGCGAACCCCGGAACCGACACCAGCAGCAGCGAGCCGCCGCGCAGCAGTGCCGGCACGAACCAGCCCCGCGCCGCCGCCTCGGCCAGGCCGACGAACAGGCCCACGACGATGGCGACCACACTGCCGGCCAGTGCCAGCGTGACGGTGGGCCCGATCCGCGACGCGATCTCACCGCTGACCGGCCGGCCGCTGCGGATTGAGTTGCCCAGATCACCACGGACGGCCCGGGTCAGCATGTCGGCGTACCGCTGCGGTGCCGGCAGATCCAGCCCGAGCCGATGCCGCTCGGCCTCGATCCGGGCCTGGGAAACCGCACCGCCCTGCTCCCGCACCACCGACGTCGCCGCGTCCCCGCGGGCGAGCAGCAGCAGGCCGAAGCTGACCAGCGAGATCGCCAGGACCAGCGCGGCCATCTCGGCCAGCCGTGCGGCGACGGCCGCTACCGGGCCGCCGCCCATGCGTCGGACCATCGCGGTTACCTGACCACGCCGACCTTGGTCAACGGCAGGTCGTACTCCGTGACCCCCAACTCGAACCCGCGGACCTTCGCGCCGACGGCCCACACCCGAGGCAGCTCGACCACCGGCGCCACCGCCCAACTGTCGTTGAGCGCGGCCCACACCTTGGCGTAGGCGGCGGCCCTGGCTTCGTCGGTCGTACCGGCAAGCGCCTCATCGATCAGGCCGTCGATCGCCGGGGACGCGTAGAGGAATGCCGGCTCGGTGCTGCGGAAGTTCCCGTTCAGCATCGCGAACGGGTCGTACGGCGGCCCGTAGGTCCGGTAGAACAGCAGGTCGTACTGGCGCTTCGAGGCCGCCTCCGTGTACGCCGCCGTGTCCAACTGGTCGATCCGCACTTCGATGCCGACCTTGGCGAGGTCCGCCTGGATCGCCTCGCTGAGCGCCCGCGCCTGGGGCAACATGCCGGCATCCAGAATGAGCCGGAGTTTGCGCCCGCTCTTGCCCGCCTCGGCCAGCAGGTCCCGCGCCTTCCGCGCGTCCAGGTCCAGCGCACGCGGCTGCTGCGGAGCGTACGGGATGCTCGCCGGGAACACCTGCGTCGCCGGACGGGCGAGGTCGTGGAACAGCGTCCGCGCGTACGCCCGCCGGTCGAGGGCGTAGTTGACGGCCTGCCGTACCCGCGGATCGGCCAGTGCGCTGTCGCCGGTCGTGGTGTTGAACGCCAGCAGCAGGTTCGTCGACGACGGCTCGGTCAGCACCTTCGCCCGGCTCTGCCCACGCAGGTCCAGCGTCTCCTCCGGAGCGAGCGGCGCCATGTACTCACCACCGATGAGGTCGACCTCGCCGGCCTTCAGCGCCGCGAGCCGAGCCTGCGAGCTCGGCATGACCTTGAAGAGAACCTTGTCCAGGTTGGGCCGGCCGCCCCAGTAGGTGTCGTTGCGGACCAGCACGATCTCGGTCTCCGACGAGGACTCCAGACGGAAGGGCCCCGTGCCGATCGGCTTGACGAAGTTGCCCGCCGGGTCGAACGAGTTCGGGCTTCGGAATCGCACCGGGCGCATCAGCGTCAGTTCCTGTACCGCCGGGTAGTACGAGCTTTTCAGCCGTACGACCAGGGTCGCGTCGTCCGGGGCGTCGACCGCCGCGATGGTGCGGGAGATGCCGAGGAAGGGCGTGTCGCCGATCCAACGCTGCATGTCGGTCTTGGCTACCGGCGCGGTGAACGCCACGCCGTCAGAGAACGTCACGCCCTGACGAAGGTGGAAGGTCAGGGTGAGCCCATCCGAGCTGACCTCCCAGGTCTGCGCAAGCCCGGGCAGCAGCTTGCCCTGCGGGCCGTAGCGCACCAGCGGCTCGTAGATCTGATCCAGGACATTGAACGAGTGCGTCTTGTAGCTGAGGCTGTTCAGATCCGCCTCCGGCTGCCCCAGTGCCACCCGCAGCGTGCCACCGGCCGGGACCGCGGCGTCGTCACCCGCACCGGTCTCGCCGCCGCCCCCGCACCCCGTGACCAGCAGGGCCGTCACCGCGGACAGCACCGCCATCCGCCATCGCTTCGCGCTGTGAACGGACCCCATCATCGCCCTCACCTGCTGCCGGTCAGAGGTATTTGCAACCTTGTGGCAATTACGGGCCCGAAACTACTGACACTGCGACCACACGGACAACCATCCGGTGAACAAGATCACTTGGAAAGCGATCGACTGGGCACAGCGGCTGAACAGCACATAGCGAGGCCGGGACGGGACTGTTGACAGCTCACGACAGCGCCTTGCCGACGCAGCCCGCTCCCACGCCCAGATCGGCCAGGTCCGCCCCCGCACGCCCACGGCCCCCGCGGACGCCGCTCGTCCATCGACGTTTACCACTTCCGTGAAAAATCTCTATTCCGACTCCGCACGCAACCGCTCCAACTCGACGGCCACGCCTCCGGATCAAGCGCCCGCGCACACCATCACAACCGGGGTACGAGACGGTAAACAACCCCAGCTCAGCCCGGCGTGTCGACCCTTATCCCCAAAGGCAAGGTGCGAATGTTTACCGTGCCGATGGCCGAACATCGGCCCGAATCGTTCTGCGTGATGACCGCCGGGGTCAGGAATGCGGTTCAAGTCCGGCCGACTTCGCGCGTGTGGCGCAACGCGCGCCGGACGCACTCATGCGAAGTGATCGGCGCGCAGTAATTGTCGAAACCATTTCCGTGGCATGCCCGATGTGTTCCTGGCTGACCGTGCTGGACCGTTTTGGGACGGTCGCGCACTGGCGGATCTCCGGCCGGGGCGACGGCGGGAGGACGTCCACGAGATGCGGATCGCCAACGGCCGCCGCACCGTCGCTCCGGCCGTGGAGGGCCTGCCCAACCTGACCCTGCGGCTCGACGGGGTCAGCTTCCTCAGGGTGACCACGGTGAACACCAATGCCCGCATGGGCAGTGAATAGCACGGGTACCCATTTTCTACTTCAATGTTGCGCAGCACTGCCGCCTGGTAGATTCGGTATTGCCGCAGATCCACTGCTCGGATACCCTCGTGTTCGCAATTGCGATCTGCAAATACGTAAATTGCGGCAGGGGTTGTCCCGGAGCGCCGTTTCGACTATCGCTACCTGATCGTCGACGATTCGGAAGAAAGGCGTCCTACTCGTCGGGCGCACGGCGTGCGGTCTCTTTGTCGTAACCGGAGGTGTTTTCCTATGTCAGACGCTGCCGAACGGGCCGTGCTGCGGACCATCGAGGTCATGCGGGACCGTATGGGGGAACCTTTGACCGTGGACGACCTCGCCAGAGCCGCCATGTTCAGCAAGTTCCACTTCACGCGACTCTTCCAGCGCGTCACCGGTGTCTCGCCCGGGCGCTTCCTGTCGGCCCTGCGCCTGCAGAAGGCCAAGCACCTGCTCGTCTCCACCGGCATGAATGTCGCCGACATCAGCGTCGAGGTCGGCTACAACAGTGTCGGCACCTTCAGCAGCCGCTTCAGCCGTAGCGTGGGGATGTCCCCCACGACGTACCGGCGCCGGGCCGGCTACGCACCGGTGATTCCGGTCAACGCCGGGGCCGGGGCCCGGGCCGGGTCCCCGTCCAACGCGCGACTCTCCTTCGGGCTCCGCACTGCCGCGCCCCACGACGGCGCACTCATCTTCGCGGGTCTCTTCCCCGGGCCGATCCCCGAGGGCCCACCGGTCCGCTGCGCCGTGCTCCACCGTCCGGGCCGGGTCCGATTCGACTCGGTACCGCTCGGCACCTGGTACCTGCTCGCCCAGTCGGTCGCCCCGCACGCGACCCATCCCGCCGCCGACTGCGCATGCCCCGACCGGCCCGTGTCGGCGGCGAGTCACGGCCCGGTGCTCGTCCGAAGGAACTCCGTCATCGCCGCCGACCTGGTGCTGCGACCGATGCGCGCGCTGGACCCCCCGGTGCTGCTGGCACTGCTCGACGTCCGGACGTATGCGATGGCGCACCAGGCGGAGCAGCGCGACCGCCCGGCGTATCTGAACGAGGATGTGGCCGCCTGACGGTACGGACTCGGATGAGGCGCTCGCGGCCACCTGCCGGACAGCAATCTGGAGGATGCGCGCCGACGTCCACTCTCGACAGCATGAACCGTATCTGCGTACTCCACGACACAGCGTGATCACGCACGCGTCCCTCTTGGGGAGGTTCAGTGGCAATGGGTTTGCGGCAGCCGGCGAACGGCTTGCTCGGCACAGTCAACGGCGCGTACCACCGGGCGGCGCTCAACGGCTTCATGGTGATCGTGCTCGCGCACTGGGCGGAGCACCTCACACAGGCTTATCAGATTTGGGTTCTCGGCTGGCCCGTGCCGAAGTCCAAGGGGGTGCTCGGCGTCTTCTTCCCGTGGCTGGTCACCTCCGAGGTGCTGCACTACGGGTACGCCCTGATCATGCTGGCCGGGCTGTGGATACTGCGGGGCGGCTTCGTCGGCCGCTCGCGCACCTGGTGGATGATCGCCTTCGGTATCCAGTTCTGGCACCACATTGAGCACCTGCTCCTGCTGATCCAGGCGCAGAGCGGCCAGTTCCTGCTGGGCCGTCCGGTGCCGACCAGCATTCTCCAGCTGGTGCTGCCGCGGGTGGAGCTGCACCTGTTCTACAACACGGTGGTCTTCCTGCCGATGGTGGTGGCGATGTACTTGCACCTGCGGCCGAACTCCGCCGAGCAGCGGGCGATGACGTGCAGCTGCCGGCCGCGCGAGCTGGCCTCCGCGGGCGCATGATCACACCCGATCCGCCGGTCGCCAGCCGTACCGTTTCCACCGGGGCCCGACCCCGGTGGAAACGGGCGGCGGCTGCCGTGGTGCTGCTGGTGGCGCTTGCTGTCGGGCTGCTGTCCTGGCTGGAGTCCCGGGCGTCCGTCCGCCTGGTCGGCGTGACACCGGCGGGCGCTGTGGTGCCGCCCGGCCCGACCGAGGTGGTGTTGACGTTCGACGGCCCGCCGAAGGTCGCCCAGATGCACGTCACCGTCCAGGGCCCGGGGGTGCCGTCGACCCTGCCCTCGCCGACGCTGCGCGGCGAGCGGGTCGTGCTGCCGGTGACGCTCGGCGCCGAGGGCGTCTACCACCTGGGCTACCACGTGGAACTGGTCGACGGCCGGCAGTACTCCGGAATCGAGGACTTCACCGTCTCCCGCACCGCCGCCCCGGCCGCCCCCGCCCCGGCGGAACCGCCGCCAGCCGCCGCGCACGCGCACGACAACCGCGATCCGAGCAGCGCGGTGCTGCTCGGCATCGACGCGGTACTGATCGGCGCCGTCCTGATGCTGCTGGTCGGCGGTCCCCGCCGCAGTTGGCCCGTTGGGGAAAGAGGCGAACAAAGACGTTGAGGTCCTTGCTGAACAACGCGACCCGAGCTATGTAGACAATTGCCAGTTGCTCGGAGAACTTTTCGCGCGCTGTATAGCCATATGCCGCCAACGCCGAGACCAGCGGGCAAAATTACAGTAAGTGAGGTCATTGCGTTAAGTAATTTTCGGGCACCCGAACTATCCGCTATCCGAGGCTTGACGGCACCCAGCAAGCATCCATGACATTTTTTGGGACTGCTGCCGCGACCCATGGTCCGACATTGATCAATGTGGCAAGCTGTGGGGCCTGTGGTCCTATGTCCTTGGGGGCGACGTGCGAATCTCTGTGCTCAGTCGACGTAGCGGGGTGCCGGTACCAACCATCAAGTACTACCTGCGGGAGAACCTGCTCCCGGCGGGCAAGGCGACCGCGCGTAACCAGGCCAGATACGACGAGGAGCACCTGCTGCGCCTGCGACTGATCCGGACCCTCACCGGCATCGGGCGACTCGATCTGTCCTCGGTGCGCGATCTGCTCGCCGCGATCGACGACGATGACGTGGACATGGCCGAGCTGTACCAGACCGTCAACCGCCGGGTGTACCCCGAGAAGGCGCAGATCGACGAACCGGACAGCCTTGAGCAGGCGCGATGCGACGCGAGCCGGTTCGTGGCCGAGTTCGGGTGGTGCGATGACCCGCTGCCCGCGAGCCACCCCTTGGTCCACTCCTTGGCCGCGCTGCGCGCGCTCGGCTGTGACGCCAACGCCAGCTTCCTGGAGCCGATGGCCGAGGCCGCCGAGCGGCTCGCCGTCCACGAGTTGGAGATCCAGCTGCCGGCCGGAGTGACCAACCCCAAGGCGGTCGCCGTCGTGCGGACCGTGCTGTTCGAGGTGGCCTTCGCGGCGGCCCGGCGCATGGCGCGCGAGCGCCAGGTCCTGCTCCAGTTCGGGACGACGGGACCCTGAGCCGCCTGAACCTTCTTGGCCCAGGCGCACCGTACCCGATTCGATTTCGGCGGTGCCCTGCGCCTTCATCATTGCGCTCCCGTCACGTCCCCGGTGGAGCAACGTTTCACCATTTCGCGAGCTGGCCGCTGAACATTTCTCCGTGGTGTACGAATGTGGCGGAGGCTGATTCCATCGAATGTGGAATGGCCGTTACGAGGTGCTGTTTCCGCATCTGGATGAGCGGCAGCGTCGGCTTTTGATCAGGGCCCCCGGCGTTGTTTCGGATCGAGGTCCGCTTTGAGGATCGGACAGAGGTAAGAGTTGCGGGACGAGCGCGACCGGCGTTGCGGGAGGCCGAGTTCGCTGGTGGAGCGGTTACGGCGGCGGATGCCGGACCCTCGCCGGCTTCGGGGGTGCGGCATCCGCTGCCGGTGATCCCGGTGCTGACCGCGTGCGCGACGTTGGTGGCGGGCAACGGCTGCGTGACGGCGATCCGGCGGTGGCCGGCACGGACCCGCGGTCCCGGCGCCCGCCGTAACCTGCTGACCGGCCGGCACCGGGTACCCAACGAGCGGACCTTTCGGCGGTCCTGGCCGCCGTGGACGGTGACGCCCTCGGCGCGGCGACTGCGGCTACGCCGCCGACGATACGCGCGGAGGCCCCGGTCCCGCAGATCGCCGCCGATGCCGGTGCCGGTGTCCAGCGGCCCCGGCCCGAGCGGTCCGGTGACTACGCGCTGGCTGTGAGCGCACCCGCCCTGCGCCGATCGGCCATCGACCGCAGCCACCAGTAAGCACCGCGCAGCAGGCAGACGATCGTGACCGCGAAGAACAGCGTGTAGACCACGTTGAACAACATCAGTACGCCGTACACGATCCCGACGCTGGCACCGAACATGAACTGGTTCTTGAACGATGCCGGCGTCGTGCCCGGGTCGGTGACCATGTAGTTGGTGAAGAGGACGAAAGCGACACCGGTCATGATGCTGAGCGCGCCCCAGAGCGCCACATCCCAGATCGCCCAGCGCAGCACCGCCTGGATGACGAAGGCGCCCATCCAGCCCATGATGAGGCCCACCTTCTTGGTGAGCACCGCGTTGAGCACCGTACCGGCCGTCACGATGATGATCGGGACCATCACGCGTATCGCGTCGGGTACGTTCTCCGTGAACTGGTAGGGCGGCGCGACGTTCACCCACGAGAACGCGAGCAGCGTAATGGTGATGCCGAAGTTCGACGGGTTCATGAAGTGGCGCATGCGGCCCTTGATGGGCGCCTGCAGGAGGTACTTCTGGCCGATCGAGACGACCACCGCGAAGGCGATCGGCCAGAACACTGTGTTGGCGTACAGCAACATGTTCGCCGCGAGCGCCGTGATGTGGGTGGGCAGCAGGAAGGTGTAGACGCCCCAGGAGCCGTTGCCCGAGTAGGCGGGCCGGCGCCGTTGCGCCCAGGCGGCGACGGCCTCGAACAGAAACTCGGCCGTGTATCCGGTGAGCACCGCCAGGAAGGGCCACGCCCACGGCTGCTCGAAGCCGAGCACGGTGTAGCCGAGGATGTTGAAGATCGACATGGAGATCGCGAAGTTGCGCAACGCCTTGTAGCGCGGGTCGGTCTTGTCGACCCGGGGCGGGCGCTCCGCCGTCGTCTTGCGCTCCCACGTCACCGTCGGAACACTCAGGGTGGTCGCAGGGGCGGACGTCGTCTTTCCAGACGTACTGAGGGTCATCGCGCCCCCACCTCCTTGGCCTCGTTCGTGAGCATGATGTCGTGCCAACCAGCCGTCAGGTCCAGGTTCTGCGCATGCGGCGCACCGTCGAGATCACGCCAGAACAGCTGCGCCGCGACCGGCTTGCTGGTCGTCGCGCCCAGCCCGAAGAACACGTCGAAGCTTCGCTTGCCGGAATGCCCACCACCGCCGTCCACCTGCGCCACGTGCTTCTTGCCGTCCGCGGTGGTGACCAGAACCATGGCACCGTACGCGGGTGTACGCGGCGAATCCTCTGTGGCGGACGTCCCGGCCAAGGTCGGCCGGTAGAGCCGCAGACCAAGGAAGTCGCCATTACCGATGGAAGCCGTGTTGCGGTAGTACGACGGGGCACCCCACTGGCGCGCAACGACGAAGTCCTGACGGCCGTTGCCTTCGGCGTCCGCGACCGCGATGCCCCGGCTGGGCGTCGTGTCGGTGAGGCCGAGATCGGCGCTGAGGTTCACGAAACGGTCGACGCCCGGTTCCTTGACCCAGAATCCGATGGGCTGCGACCCGGCGATATCGTCGCCCGGCTCCGCCTTCGGCCACATCTGCGGCTGGCGCAGCATGAGGTCGTTGGCGGCCGCCAGTTCCTGCAGCCAGTTGAACCGGTTGATCGTCCCCTTGACGAAGCCTGCCGCCTGGACGACCGTCAGCTGGCCGCTGTTGTCGAAGTCGGCCATCTTGGCGTCCCAGCCCCAGCCGATCCAGGCCATGTTCATCGCCGCGGCCTCGTTACGGAAGGGAGCCTCGCCCGCGACCATCTTCGCCCGCGCGTCGGCCCCGCTGGTCGAGGTGTTGCGCCAGACCATGTTGCTTTCCTCAAGACCCCAGCTCGTCGTGATGTTGCTGACGAACATGTCGTACTTGCCCGTCGACATCAGGTCGCCGAAGTCGATGCTCATGCCCTTGAACGAGTCGTGGCCGAGCACCAGCGACTTCGGGTCGAACGGCCCGCGCTTGCCCTCGTCCAGGGCGAACTTGATGTGGCCGGGAGTGGAGATGTTGTGGAAGAACCTGTCGTTGCCGAAGTCGTTGGCGACATAGAGCTCCGGCAGCAGGTCGCCGTCGATGTCCGCGGAGGATGCGCCGAGCGTCCACCCCGTCGCGTACTGGTAGGGAATGGCGTCGCGCTGCTCCTCGAAGGTGACCGAGGTGGCCGTCGCCGACGTCCAGCGCAGGACGTGTGCGCCGCCGGCGTTCACCGCGTGCGACATCGAGTCGTTCATCTGCACGTTCGGCTGGCCCTGCGGGTCGAGGATCGCGCTGTCCGGGAAGTAGTTGAAGACCGCGACGTCGGGCTTGCCATCACCGTCGAAGTCCGCGACCGCCACCGCGTTGGTGTTCCACAGTGGACCGTGGTAGCGCCCATCCGGCGTCTGCGCCTGCGGGATCAGCTCGGTCGGCGTGAAGGTCGCCGCCGACAGGGGGCCCGGACTGCCGTTGTTGAGGAACAACACCGGCGTACGCCCCCAGTAGTAGACCAGCAGATCCATCTTGCCGTCGAGGTTGAAGTCCCCCGGTACGCAGCCCATCGGCGCCATCGTGTCGCTGTACGGAAGCGGCGCGGGAGCGAGCACGAACGGTGCGTACGTGGCTGTCCCCGGGACCGGCGTGACGATGACCGAGTCGCTTCTGGTGTCCACAATGCACAGATCATCGGCGACGCCCTTGCCGTCGAGATCGTTGATCGCTACCGCCGCGCCCACCGAGGAGATCCACGAGCGGATGTGCTCGTACGCCGGGTTGACCTGCCGGACGGCGCGCTGCGGCAGGTTCGGCGGCAAGGCGATGGGCACGCTCGTGAACTGGAACTGCGACGCGAGCGTTGCCCGTGCCGCCGCGGACAGCTCCGGTAGCTGCGCCACGGTGAACAACGTGGCAACCACGGCCAGGACGACCGCGGCTGGTGCGAGTCGGCGGAGTACGCCTGGTTTCGATGTCATAGGTTCCCCTCGATCGAGGCACGTCCCATCGTCCGGCGCCCCAGACGCGGCACCGGAACATGGGAATGCGATTGGCCGTCGGCCTATAAGCACATGACTGTGCCGACTGCTATACGGTGCCGTCTATCTCGACTTCCGATATCGTGGCGGCAGCCGACGGCCAGTGTCTTCTCGATTCGTGCGAAGACCTGTGCCAACCCCGAGGCCGGTCGGGCCCTACCGCAACCGGCACCGTCTACATTAGACACTCAAGCGGCGGAGGCCGTACGTTCAGCCGAGCTCGGCCCGGACCGCGCGGAGCACCGCGTCGTAGTCAGGGTGTGCACCGATCTCGGGGACGTACTCGACATGCCTGATGGTGTTGTCGGCGGCCACGACGAAGACCGCGCGGGCGAGCAGGCGCAGGTCCTTGACGGCCACGCCGTACGCATGGCCGAAGGCGAGGTCACGGTGGTCCGACGCGGTGCGGACGTTCCTGACGTCCGCGGCCGACACCCAGCGCTGCTGCGCGAACGGAAGGTCGACCGACACGGTGAGCACGCTGAGGCCCTCCAGCCGGGCGGCCTCCTCGTCGAACCGGCGGGTCTCAAGGTCGCACACCTCGGTGTCCAGCGACGGCACGCTGGACAGCAGCCGGACGCGCCCGGGCAGGTCGCCGATGGTCACCGGTGTCATGTCCGGGGCGAGGACTGTGAACGGCGGGGCGGTGTCCCCGGCGCGCAGCTCGGGACCAATCAGGGTCACCTTCCGACCGCGCAAGGTGACAGCCGCGGAGCGTTCGACGGTTGCGGTCATCGGAGCATCCTTCCTCGTCAGCCAACGACCACCCCATCGTGGGCGCGCCGAAGCCGCTGAAGCATCTTCCTGCGTGCCCGCCAGAAGCGGCTCAGCAGCGCCCGGCGCGGGCGGCGCGGGCGGCGAGGTATCGCTGCTCGGGTATGCAGAGCGTGAGCCGCGCGGCCTGCTCGTAGTGGTCACGCGCGGCGGCCTGGTCACCGGCGAGATCGAGCAGATGGGCACGGACGGCGTGCACCCGGTAGTGCCCGGCGAGCCCGGAACCCGACTCGAGCGCGGCGAGGCGGTCGAGGCCGGCCTGCGGGCCTTCCACCATGGCGAGGGCGACGACCCGGTTGAGCGTGACCATCGGTCCGGGAGCGACCGTCTCCATGAGGCCGTAGAGCGCGAGAATCTGCCGCCAGTCGGTCTCCTCGGCCCGCGGCGCCTCGTCGTGCAGTGCCGCGATGGCGGCCTGGATCTGATACGGCCCGATGGGCGAGCCGGCGAGCGTCTCGGTGATGATGTCCACGCCCTCGGCGATGGCCGCCCTGTTCCAGCGCGTGCGGTCCTGCTCGGCGAGGGCGATCAGCGCGCCGTCCGGGCCGGTGCGGGCCAGCCGTCGAGCGTCGGTGAGCAGCATCAGGGCCAGCAGCCCGGCCACCTCGCCGTCCTGTGGAAACTGGGCGCGCAGCTGCCGGGCCAGCCGGATCGCCTCGGTGGTGAGCTCGACCCGGTTGAGCTGCGGGCCGGAGCTGGCCGTGTAGCCCTCGTTGAAGATCAGATACAGCACCTCCAGCACCGTGGCCACCCGTTCGCGGTGCTCATGCGGCGGAGGCATGTGGAACTCGGCGCCCACGGCCCGCAGGCGCTGCTTGGCCCGGCTGATCCGCTGGGCGATGGTGGCCTCGGGCACCAGGAACCCGCGGGCGATCTCGGCGGTGCTCAGCCCGCCAACCGCACGCAGGGTCAGCGCCACCTGCGAGAGGCGGGAAAGCGACGGGTGGCAGCACAGCAGGAACAGCGTCAGCGTGTCGTCGGCCCCGGGAACCGGTCCGTCCGGCAGTACTTCCATCAGGGCCGCGGCCTGCTCGCGGCGCCGGCGTGCCTCGTCGTTGCGCCACAGTTCCGTCCACCGCCGGGAGGCGACCGTGGTCAGCCATCCCTTCGGGTTGTTCGGCACGCCGTCGGACGGCCACTGGAGGGCCGCCGCCAGCAACGCCTCCTGCACGGCGTCCTCGCAGGCAACGAGGTCACCGCGCCGCCGGGCGAGAGCAAAGACGACCTGCTGCGCGTGCTCGCGCAGCAGGTCCTCTATGTGCGAAGTCGCGCTCACAAATCCGTTCCGCTGTTGCCGAGCACAGGACGCACCTCGACCAGACCGTACCGCGCCTCGGGGATGCGTGCGGCGTACTCGATCGCCGTCTCGACGCTGTCGACGTCGACCATGTAGAAGCCCGCGAGGTGCTCCTTGACCTCGGGGAACGGCCCGTCGGTCGTGGTGGCGCGGCCGTCGCTGACCAGGATGCGCTTGGCCTGGGCCGGATCGGCCAGCGCCTCCGCCACGACCATCTCGCCCGACTCGACGAGGTCGTTGTGCAGATCGGCGTGGACCTGGTAACCCTTTGCCCGCTCGGCGTCGGTGAAGCTCTCCCAAGCGTCCCGGGCCTGCTTGTTGTGGCTGATGAGGATCATGTACTTCACGGTTTCCTCCGTGGTCTCAAAGGATACTCCCACAGATGTGTCGAAGCCGGCCGTTCTGTTTCGACATACCTGTGGAAGGCATGCGAAAAGCAATCCTCAGGAGATGCACATGTGGTGCATATCGGGACACGGGCGCCTCGGGCAGCTTCCGGGACGCCATTGTCAATCCCCTTCCCGTTGTTTCACACCCTCGGTGCTGTTGACGACATCCCATGCGCTACATGAGAGGAGAAACTCATGGACCCGGTGAGCTCGCGGGCGGAGGCCGCGGCCAGCCAGCCACCCGCGGCGGATCCGCGCCGGTGGCGGGCCTTGGCAGTACTGGGCTTGATCCAGTTCATGTTCGTCGTCGATGCGACGATCGTGAACATCGCGTTGCCGCGCATCCAACATGACCTCGAGTTCTCGGCGTCGGGCCTGGCCTGGGTCGTCAACGCCTACGTGGTCATCGCGGCCGGGCTGCTGCTGCTGGGCGGCCGGCTGGCCGACATCTTCGGCCGGCGCCGGGTCTTCATGATCGCCGCGATCATCTTCGGCATCGCCTCGGTCACCTCGGGTAGCGCCGTCTCGCCGGAGATGCTCGTGGCGAGCCGGTTCGTGCAGGGCTTCGGCGAGGCGCTCGGCGTGCCCGCGGCGCTCGGCCTGGTGTTCATCATGTTCACCGAGCCGGGCGAGCGGATGAAGGCGATCGGCATCTGGGGTGGCCTGTCCGGGCTGGCCGGCACGCTGGGCGTCGTGCTCTCCGGTGTGCTGACCGATCTCGCCTCGTGGCGCTGGTTGTTCTACATCAACGTGCCGATCGTGCTGTTCGCGCTCGCGATCGTGCCGCGGCTGGTCTCGGAGAGCCGGATGGAGCGCGAGGGGCACCGGTTCGACTTCGCCGGCGCTGCCACCGCCGCCGGCGGCCTGGTGGCCGTCGTGTACGGCCTGCTGCAGGCGGTCGCCCACCCGTGGAACTCGGCCCAGGTGCTGGCGCCTCTGCTCGGCGGCGTGCTCCTGCTGGCGGTGATGGTCCTGATCGAGTCCCGCTCGGCGGCGCCGCTGATCCCGTTGCGGTTCTTCGCCGACCGCACCCGCGCGGTCAGCTACGTCGCCATCCTCTTCCTCGGCTGCGCCTTCTTCACATACGTCTACATCATCACCCTGTTCCAGCAGCAGGTGCTGCACTTCTCCCCGATGCGCGGAGGCCTCTCCAACCTCCCGCTGGGCCTGGCCATCGGGGTCGGCGTCGGTATGGCGGCCGGCTTCGTGCCCAAGCTCGGCGCGAAGCCGGTGATGACGGTCGGCCTGCTGGGCGCGGCCGTCGGCCTGGCGCTCACCAGCGGCTTGCACGTCACCACTTCCTACGCCAGCGGCATCCTGCCGGGCATGCTGCTGTTCGGCCTGTTCTACGGGATCGTGACCGCGGTCGCGGCGAACACCGCGCTCAACAATGTGACCAGCCAGGACTCCAGCCTCGCCTCGGCGGTGCTCAACGTCATGCTGCAAATCGGCGGCGCGATCGGCCTCGCGATGTCGGCGACCATCGCACTGCGCTTCGCCACCGGCGAGATCGGCGACGGCGTGGCTGACAATGTGGCAACCGCCAACGGCTACGCGCTGGCCCTGCGGGTCACCGCGGCGCTGCTCGTGGCCGGCGGCATCGCGGTGCTGTTCCTGCTGCGGAACATCCGGCCCGCCGCGGGACAGCCGGCCGCCGACCC
>NZ_JBEPDB010000109.1:0-24999 GCF_040300025.1 Dactylosporangium sp. NPDC000555
AACGCCACCTCGAAGATCCGGTCCGGGCGCTGCGAGCCGCGCAGCCGTTCGCGCATGTCGACCAGCACAGTGTGGGCGAACCCGGCCCGGCCGGCACCGTCCCAGCCACCCACCCCGGCGGCGTAACGCCAGCGGGCGTCGAACGTGAACCGGTCCACCGCCTCCCGGTCCGACAGCCCTTCCAGACGTTGCAGCACCATCACGGTCGCGACCACCGACGGCGGCACCGACCGGCGGCCGACCACCGAGAACAGGTCGGTGAACATGCCGTCCGGGAACAACCGCTCCCGGTGTTCGTGCAGGAACGCGAAGATCGAGTTGCCCGGGAGGGTCTCGCCGCAGAACCGGGTGACCGGGTCTAACAGGTCCAGCTGCTGTGACGCCCTACCTAACGCCATCCCAGCAAACTACCTGAAATAGATCCAAAACGATGACCGCCACGCCGGTGGCGGCCATCGTTTAACACCAGCCACCTAGAAACAGTTCAGCCGCCCAGGCCTAGGAGCCCGGAGCCGCTGTTCTGCTGCGCCGGCGAGGGCCTGCCCTCGCTCGGCTGCACGATCACGAAGCCCTGACCGCTCAGCGCCAGCTGGAACAGCTCGCCCGAGCCGCCGCGCAGCATCGACTTGAGGCTCTGGTTCTTCTGGATGTTGGTCTGCAGGCTGCTCGACCAACCCACGACCGCGTCCGTGTCCACGCACACCGGGGCCTGCGGGCTCACCGGGATCACGATCGGCGCGCCCTCGGAGACGATGGCGAGCCGGCCCTGGCCCGTGAAGACGCAGTTGAAGAGGCCGCCGCCGAACATGCCGGCGCCGCGGACCATCTGGATGTCGTACTGCAGCGAAGGATCGAAGCAGAGCACGTTGCGCCCGTTGATGGACAGCGCGTCGTTCGGCTCCATGTCCAGGATGAAGCAGTTGGCCGCGCCGGAGGCGAACCATACCTCGCCCTGGCCCCGGACGGTCATGAGCGACACACCCTCGCCGGTGACCGCGCGCTTGAGGAAGTTGCCGATGCCCTGGCTCTTCACCTCGAAACCGAGATTGCCGCGGAATGCGACCATGGCGCCCTGGCGGGCCAGAACCTCGCCGTTGACGGCGTACTTGACGCACTTGGAGTGTTGCAGGCTCATGCCTGCCTGGGTCGGGGGCTGGGCCATATTCTCGGCCTTGAAGATGTCACCTCGCACGCCGCGCAGCGTAGCGAACGGCAAATGGCCCACCACCAGCGCGTGGAGGGCCGTTACCAAGCCGCTGCCGGCCGCCCGGGCGATTAGCCCCAGCCAAGTGCGTGCAGGCGCTCATCGGAGATGCCGAAGTGGTGCGCGATCTCATGCACCACGGTGATTGCCACCTCATCGACGACGTCGTCCTCATCGTCACATATAGCGAGGATCGGATTACGATAAATCGAGATCCGGTCGGGCAGGACGCCCGAGTAGTCCCAGCCGCGCTCGGTCAGCGCGTGCCCCTCGTACAGACCCAGAAGATCCGGTTCCTCCGGCGGGGCGTCGTCCACGACCAGGATGACCACATTGTCCATGAGGACGAGCAGCTCCTCGGGCACCTCATCGAGGGCCTCGCCCACCAGTTCCTCGAACCGCTCCTTGCTCATGCTTACCGGCATGCGAAAGAGGGTCCCCGAAAACGGGGACCCTCTCAACAACGATTGGCCGAACGTCAGACGAGCTGGGCGTCGAGCGTGATCTCGACGGCGGCCAGCGCCTTGGAGATCGGGCAGCCCGCCTTGGCGTCCTGCGCCTGCTTCTCGAACTCGGCGGCGTCGATGCCCGGAACGGCACCGCGCGTGGTCAGGTCGATGCGGGTGATGGCGAAGCCGCCGTCCACCTGGCCGAATTGAACGGCCGCGGAGGTCTCGACCGAGGTCGGCGTGAAGCCGGCCCTGGCCAGGCCGGCGGAGAGCGCCATCGAGTAGCAGGCGGCGTGCGCGGCGGCCACCAGCTCCTCGGGGTTGGTGCCCTCGCCGCTCTCGAAGCGGGACGGGAACGAGTAGTTGCCCTGGAAGGTGCCCGAGCCGGTGGAGACCGTGCCGGAACCGGACTTGAGGTCGCCCTCCCAGCGGGCGGATGAAACGCGAGTTGGCATGAACCAGACGCTAGCCCATCGGCAGGTAGGGGCGGGCATCGCTGCCACCACTCGCCTTCGCCTTCGCCTGATCGTTGTCGAGCGGCCACGCCACACCGCACCCGGCCGGCGCGTCCCACCTCTAGCATGCGGTCTATGCCTGAGCAGCCCTCGCACATGCCGGAACTTCTCACCCCCGCCCCGTTGGAAGAGCCGAAAGCACCGGATTCGGTACCGCAGGAGCCGCGCCGCCCGAACGTCTTCGCGCTCGGACTCGCGGCGGTCGGGCTCGGGCTGGGCATCGCCGCGCAGTACCTGCCATGGAGCCTCTACCACCTGCCGGACCCGTCGGGCCGGATGTTCCGGAACGAGCCGGTGGGCGTGGCCGATGCCGCGAATGACACCCAGACCGTGGAGCTGCCGCTGGCCTCGCTCAGCATCGCGCACGTGGCGATCTATCTGGTCACGCTCAGCTTCGCGCTCGTGGGGCTCGCCGTCGTGCTGTCCACGACCGGCCCGGTGCGCCGCGTCGCCGCTGGCGCCGCCGGCGGCCTGCTCGCCGCCAACGTGATGGTGCTGGTCGGGCTGCAGAGCGCGCTGAACACCATGTCCGACGTCGAGCGCCAGATCATGTTGTACAGCAGCAGCAGCCGTGGCGAGACGACCACCGGCTCGGGGTACCTGCTGGCCTATGCCGCCGTGCTGGTGCTCGCCGCCGCCGTGGTCGTGGCGGTTCGGCTCCCGATGCCGTCGGGCTCGGCGTCCCGGGCGAGGCGCAAGGCCGGCGAGCCCGACGGAGGCGAGCCGCTGGAGCTCACCGTGACGCCCGTACCGCCGGCGTTCCAGTAAACGTTCGGTTGAGTTTTATTCGCAGCCTGTCACCGGTGCGGATCCGGGAGGTACCGTTGCTGCCCCGCAGTCGCGGAAGGAGCAGCATATGCGCGGTTCAGGGCTACCGAAGTTGATCGCCACGGACCTTGACGGCACACTCGTGCGCAGCGACGAGTCCGTGAGCGAGCACACGCGCGAGGTGCTCGAGCGGGTCAGGGCGGCCGGCATCCACGTGGTCGGCGCGACCGGCCGCGGCCCTCGCCTGACCGAGCTCGTCCGCCGGGACATCCCGGCCGCGGACTTCCTCGTCATGGGCGGCGGCAGCCGGGTGCTGGACGTGCGCGACCCGGAGCAACCGCTCGTCCTGCGCGACGAGCGGCTCGACGGCGGCGTGCTCGCCGACGTGCTGGCCCGGCTGGAGCGCGAGCTGGGCACCCTGTCGGTGCTCATCGAGGCCGGCGACCACCACGACGCCCCGCTGTGGGGCGACGCCGACCCGCACTGGCGCTACGACGCCGTCGAGGCCCGCGTGCGCGCCGAGTGCCTGAACGGCCCGGTGATCAAAGGCTTCGCCCGCCACCCCGGGTGCGACGTGGACGACCTGCTCGCCACCGCGCAGCGGCTGATCCCCCCGGACCTGGCCACTGTCACCCAGGCCGGCCTCGGCTACATCGAGATCTGCCCGCCCGGCGTGGACAAGGCGACCGGCCTGATGATCGTCGCGACGGCCCTGGGCATCGACCCCGGCGACGTGCTGGTCTTCGGCGACATGCCCAACGACATCCCGATGTTCCGCTGGGCCGGGTTCTCCCGCGTTGCCGTGGCCAACGCCCACCCCCGGCTGCGCGCCCTGGCCGACGAGACGACTCTCACCAACGACGAGGACGGCGTCGCCGCATACCTGGAAGCTATGTTGAAGCTGTGAAACTGGTCGCTACGGATCTGGACGGCACACTGGTTCGCACCGATCGGACGGTCAGCCCCCGCACCGTCGCGGTCTTCCGCCGCCTGAGCCGCGCCGGCGTGCTGATCGTGCTGGTCACGGGCCGCCCGATCCGTTGGATCTCCCCCGTGTACGAGCAGCTCGGCATCAGCGCTCTGACGATCTGCGTCAACGGCGCCGCGACGTACGACCCGGGCACCGACACCATCGTGCACAGCGCCCCGCTCGAGGTCGATGTCCTGGCCGAGGCGTGCGCCCGGCTGCGCGCCACGGTCCCGGGCGTGGTGTTCGCCGTGGAGCGTGACGGAGGCCGGCAGATGCGCCACGAGCCCGGCTTCCCGGTGGGCCCCTGGGAGGCCAACCACGGCTCGGTCGCTCCGGCGCCGTTGGACGAGCTGCTCAGCCGCCCGGCCGCCAAGCTGCTCGTCCGTGCCGGCGCGCAGTCGGCGGACGAGTTCACCGCACGGGTGGGCGCGTGCCTGCACGGCCTGGCGGAGGCGACCAACTCCTCGTCGAGCGGCATGGTCGAGGTCTCCGCCGCGGGCGTGACCAAGGGGTCGGCGCTGGCCCGGGTCGCCCGGACGCACTCCCTGGAGGCCGCGGACGTGATCGCCTTCGGCGACATGCCCAACGACCTGCCGATGCTGGCGTGGGCCGGCCGCGGCGTGGCGATGGCGAACGCCCACCCGGACGTGCGCGCCGCCGCCCACGACGTCACCGAAACGACCAACGAGGACGACGGCGTCGCCGCCTACCTGGAACGCGTCTACGCCTACTGAGGTTTAGAGGTACTGGCCCGTCCCCGTAGGGGAGTGGGCCGGCTGGCCGGGCACGCCACCCGGGCCGCCGGTCAGGGCCGGGCGGCCGCGCATCTGCTCGAGCTGCACCCGCGCCGCCATCTGCTGCGCGACCAGCGCCGCCTGGATGCCGTGGAACAGGCCCTCCAGCCAGCCGACCAGCTGGGCCTGCGCGATGCGCAGCTCGGCCTCGCTCGGGGTCGTGTCGTCGGCGAACGGCAGGGACAGCCGCTCCAACTCCTCCCGCAGCTCCGTGGCGAGGCCGTCCTCCAGCTCGGTGATCGAGCGGCGGTGGATCTCCTTGAGCCGCTGCCGGCCGGCCTCGTCGAGCGGGGCGGCGCGGACCTCCTCGAGGAGCTGCTTGATCATGCTGCCGATCCGCATGACCTTGGCCGGCTGCTCGATCAGCTTGCTCGGGTCTTCCGCGTTGTCGTCCTCGCCCGTGGACATCGTGCCCAGCGGCCGCCCGTCCGGCCCGACGACCAGCACGGTGCGCGACTCGTCCTGCGCCTCTTCTGCCATGGTTCCTAGTCTGGCGTACCGCGCTCGGGCCCGACCACCAAGGGTGCCGGAGCGACCCTTGTTGCCACGTTTCGTAACGCGATAACGTCTCCCGGTGACGAGCGATCCGCGAGACGTGCTGAGCCGTCCGGCGCCGCCGCCGGACCTCACGCTGCGCTACGGCGAGCATCCGGACCATGTCGCCGACGTGTGGCTGGCCGACGCGCCGAATGCGCCGCTCATCCTGTTCATGCATGGAGGGTTCTGGCGCCAGGAGTGGGATCGGGCGATCGCCGGCCCGCTCGCCGCCGACCTCGCGGCCCGCGGCTACACCGTCGCGGCCGTCGAGTTCCGCCGCACCGGGCAGGCCGGAGGTGGCTGGCCCGGCACGTTCTCCGACGTGGCCGCGGCGGCCGTGGCCGTACCGGATCTGCTGGCGAAGGAGGTCGCGCACCGGGGGCTCCTGCCGGTTTCGGTGGACCGGCCCATCCTGGCCGGTCATTCGGCGGGCGGGCATCTCGCGCTCTGGTATGCCACGGTCGCACCCGACGCCATTGGCGGGGTCGTCGCGCTCGCACCCGTCACCGACCTTGCCCGGGCGTACGAGCTCAACCTCGACGACGGCGCGGTGGCGGACCTGCTCGGCGGGGCGCCCGATGCGGTGCCCGACGCGTACGCCTCGGCCGACCCGATGGCCAACCTGCCGTCGGGCGTGCGCACTGTCGTGGTGCACGGCGCCGAGGACGACATCGTGCCCGTTGAGTTGTCGCGTGACTACTGTCGGTCGGCCCATCAGGCCGGCGACGACACCACGCTCGTCGAATTGGCCGACGTGGAGCATTTTGCCGTGATCGATCCGCGATCGGCCGCCTGGCCTGCCGTTCTGGCTGCATTCGGCACGGTGACCAGGGGCGAGACCACCGGTGGCAATTGACTGTCCGCCGCGATGGCGGTAGAACGCAGCGTGGGCTGTAGGCTCGTGGCTCGCGAGAGCCAAGCAACGACGTCGAGCCGAGAACCACGCTGTGTGTCGACTCCAGCGCTGTTCGGGGTCCCGGGGAGGAAAAGCACGTGTCCCACCTCAACCGCCGCCAGGCGCTCCGGTTGTTTGCGGCCGCGGGTGCGGCGGGCCTGACCGCGCCGATCCTGTCCGCCTGCGGCAGCAGCTCCGGCAACGCGTCCGGCTCGAGCGCCGCGCCCAGCGGTCCGCCGATCAAGCTCGGCATGATCGTGCCGCAGAACGGCATATACAAGGACCTGGGCAGCGAGCTCGACAACGGCTTCGGCCTCTACCTGCGGCTGCACGACAACAAGCTCGGCGGACGCCAGGTCAACCTGGTCAAGGTCGACGAGGGCGAGACCGGGGACAGCGGCAAGGCCGCGGCGGAGAAGCTCATCAAGGATGAGAGAGTCCTCGCGCTGACCGGCGTGGTCAACCCGCAGTCCATGCTCGCGATGAAGGACGCCGTCGAGGCCGCGCAGATCCCGCTCGTCGGCTCCAACGCCTCGCCGGCCTCGCTCCAGGGCGCCAAGTACATCTGGCGCACGTCGTTCGTCGCGACCGAGCCGGGCCAGGCGATCGCGCGCTGGGCCGCGGAGAACGCGGGCGGCGCCATCGCCGTCGTCGGGCAGGCCGGCCCGGGCGGCGACGACGAGGAGGTCCGCTCGTTCGTCGAGTTCATCAAGGGCGCCGGCGGCGACATCGCCGGGCAGCCGAAGACGACCCCGTTCGGCGGCAAGGACTTCAGCGCGCTGCTCACCCAGGTCAAGCAGTCGGGCGCGGCGGCGATGTATGCCAGCTACAGCGGCGCGGCGGCGGTCGAGTTCGTCAAGCAGTTCCACAACGCGCGCTTCCCCGTCGGCTTCAAGCTTCTCGCGCCGGGCAGCCTCACCGAGGGGTATGTGCTCAAGCAGCAGGGCGACGCCGCCAAGGACGTCTACACCGCGCTGAACTACTCGCCCGACCTCGACAACGCCGCCAACCGCCGCTTCATCGCCAACTACCAGAAGGCGTTCGGCGCGATCCCCTCGACGTATGCGATGGCCTCCTACGACGCCGCCGCCGTGCTGGACAAGGCGATCACCGACGCGACCAGAAACCTGGACTCGTTCTCGCTGAACGCCGCCATCGGGCACCTCGGCCAGATCGACAGCCCGCGCGGTGGATGGCAGTTCACGCAGAACCGCACGCCGCTGCAGCGGTGGTACCTCAGGCAGGTCCGCCCCGACGGCGCGCTGCTGTCCAACGTGCTGACCGCCGAACTGACCACACAGGGCTGACCAGGGCTGACCACACCGCCCGACCCGGCGGGGCCTACGCCGCCCCGCGCCGCTTCAGCGTCGCGACCGCCGAGCCGGCCAGGGTCCGCAGGCACTCCGGCAGCTTGCCGTCGACCAGCGCCACGGTGAACAGCGCCGTGGCGCTCGGCACGTCCTCGTTGACGTATGCGCTCACGAACCGCGCCACCCAGCGCATGTCGTAGTTGGCATCGTCGATGTCCGGGAAGTCCAGCCGCCACGGCCCGTGCACCAGGTTGTCGCCGACCATCTCGCCGGCCAGGCGCCACGCGACGTCATACGCGGCGCTCATGCCGCGCCGGTCCACCACCGAGTCGAAGGTGTGGGTCACCGCGTCCTCGTCGCCCGCGAGCGCCCACTCCAGGACCTGAGCGGCGTCCTGATATGTCTCGTCTCCCGGGTCATCCACGCCGCAACCGTATGCCGCGCGGTCAAGGGTCCGCCGGTGACTTGCGCATTTTTTCGGTACCTCGAAATCGCCCGGACCCGCGGCGTGACCTCAGGAACGGCGCAGCGCGCAGGTGAGGCGGGCGGTGCAGATGCGCTCGCCCTCCTCGTCCGTGATGACAATCTCGTACGACGCGATCATCCCGCCCAGCCGCAGCGGCGTCGCCACGCCCGTCACCAGCCCGGCGCGCGCCGACTTGTGATGCGTCGCGTTCACCTCGATGCCGACAGCGATCCCGTTGAACAGCCGCGCCGCGTGCAGGGCCGCGCCGATCGAGCCGACCGTCTCGGCGAGCACGACCGAGGCGCCACCGTGGAGCAGTCCATAAGGCTGGATGTTGCCGGCCACGGGCATCGTCGCGACGACCCGCTCGGGCGACGCCTCCAGCACTACGATGCCCATCCGCTCCGGCAGCGTGTCCTGCAACGACGTGCCCCCCGGCAACTCGTCGCCGACAGTGACTCCGGGCCCGGTTCCTGCATCCGCCATGCCGGGAAGCCTACTCGCGCCCCCGCTCAAGTCCGGGAATCGTCCGCGCTAAGGTGCGCACGGCACCTTTGGGGAGGAGAAGTCCCGTGCGCGCATGGAGGGCCACCGCCATCGTGGGAGCGATCACCGCGATTGGAGTGCTGCTGGCGGCATCTGGCTGCGGGTCCGACCCGGGTAGTGACAGGGACGCCGCCAACCCTCAGAACATCCGCCTCTACGGCACGGACGGCATCATGGCCAACTCGTTCGGTGAGGCGTTCAAGGACTCCCCGGCGGCGCTGGCCGGCATGAAGGGCACGACGCCACTGACCCCGCTCAGCGGCGATTTCAAGCGGCGCGTGAAGGCCGTGGACCCATCGCTGACC
Source organism: Dactylosporangium sp. NPDC000555 (assembly GCF_040300025.1). NCBI lineage: Bacteria > Bacillati > Actinomycetota > Actinomycetes > Micromonosporales > Micromonosporaceae > Dactylosporangium > Dactylosporangium sp. NPDC000555. The sequence goes on from NZ_JBEPDB010000109.1 coordinate 8,760, forward strand.
GACTTCAACTATGCCGGCGAGTCGTACGACGCGGTCGTGATCGCTGCCCTGGCCGCCGAGGCAGGCAAGTCGACCGACCCCGCCTCGATCGCCAAGAACATCATCGGCGTGACGACCGGCGACAACGCCTGCGACAGCGTGGCCGCGTGCCTCACCGCCGCCAAGTCGGGCAAGAAGTTCAAGTATCTCGGCATCTCGCTGCGCGGCAGCGGCTTCACCAGCGCCGGCGAGCCCTCCTCGGCGATGTACGGCGTGCTCAACTTCGGCACGAGCAACACCATCGACAATGCCAAGACCGAGTTCGTCCGCGCCGGCGACGCCAAGACCGAGGACAAGACGCCCCCGCCGGCCGCCGCCAACCCCGGGAAGACGCCGAAGCCGCCGCTGAAGTACGGCCTGCTGCTGCCGAAGACCGGAGCGCTCGCCTTCCAGGGCCCGCCGATGTTCGCCGCCGCCAAGCTCGCGATCAAGGAGATCAACGAGGCGGGCGGCGTGCTCGGCCAGCCGGTGCAGGTCGAGGAGGGCGACGACGGCACCAACCCGGACGCGGCCAAGGCGACCGCCGCACAGTTCATCTCCCGCGGCGTCGCCGTGATCATCGGCGCGGGCGCATCCGGGGTGAGCAAGGCCGTCATCCCGCAGGTCGCGCAGGCCGGTCGCGTGATGATCTCGCCGTCGGCGACCTCCGATGAGCTCACCAAGTTCGACGACAAGGGCTTCTTCTTCCGCACCTCACCGCCGGACGTGCTGCAGGCCAAGGCCGTCGCCGACGTCATCATGCGCGACGGGCACACCAAGGTCGCGATCATCGCCCGCGACGACAGCTACGGCAAGGGCCTGGCCGAGGGCGTGCGCACCGACCTGGCCGCCGCGGGCATCAAGCCGGACAACATCCTGATCAAGACGTACGAGGCCAAGGACAACTACGAGAAGGACGACGGCCCCCGCCTGTTCAACAGAATCGGTACGGAGATCAAGGCCTTCGAGCCGACGGGCATCCTGGTCGTCGGCTTCGGCGAGTCCGCCCTGGCCATCAAGGCGCTCGGCGTGGAGGGCGTCAAGTCCTGACCCGCCCATCCCCGCCCGAAGGCCTGACGTCGGGTTTCGGACCGTCCTGGGCTCGCGCGCCGTGGGCCCAGGGCCTACGGTGAACGCGATTGCCCCCGAGTGAGGTGAGAGGACCACCGGATGAGCGAGAACGAGACCGTCGAGACCCGCGGCGATGAGCGCGTGGAGCTTTTGGTCGGCGACACCAACAACGACGGCAAGCCCGACCTCTGGGCGATCGACACCGACGGGGACGGCAAGGCTGACCTGTTCCAGTTCGACACCGACGGCGACGGCAAGGTCGACATCACGATGAGCGACCTCGACCAGGACGGCACCCCCGACGAGGTGGTCGACGGCGACGGCGGCCAGCCCCCGGCCTGATCCACCCGACGCTGATAACACCCCTCGAAGCAGCGTAGATGCCCCTGTCTACGCTGCTTCGACACGAAGCTTATTTGCGCTGCTTCGCCACGTAGTCGCGCCACTGCTGCTCGAGCTGGTCCCGCCCCACCCCGAGCACCTCCCGCGACACCGAATCGATCTCCGACATCCGCATGAAGCCCTCGTAGAACGCGATGAGTTTCGCCTCCCCGAACGTCTCGGCGATCATCCGGCACGCGAGCCACCCGCCGACGTAGTTGCGCGGCTCTTCGTAGAACTGCTTGTCGGCCGGGAACTTGTCGATGGACAGATCACCGATCACGGCCCGGATGCCGGCCGCGTTGTACTTGCCGTCCTTGTACGCGACGTACTCGGCGAACCCCTCCACCACCCACCGAGGCGTGTGCGGCCCGGTGACCGGCCCCATCGCCGCGTGCGTGAACTCGTGGGTCAGGTCATGCTGGAGCTCGGCCTTGGGCGCGGTCAGCTCGGCGGGGTTGAACACCACGCGCGTGGTCGCATACGTTGGCCGCGCCGACCACTCCGTGACCGAGCTGTAGTACGGCACCGCGATCGCCGCCACTCGCGCCACCCGGTCCTGCGACTCGGCGAAGTACGTGTCGAAGATCTGCTTGTTGCTGACCGCCGTGAGCAGCACCTTGCCGTCCCAGCCGCTCGGCCGCACCTGGGCCACCTGCCGCAGCCCGGTCTCGGCGAGCTGCAGCAGCGCCTTGCCGTTGTCCGCCGCACCGGCCGACAGCACCGCCACCACGCGGTCGTTCCGCACGACGCTGATCGGCTCGCCGGCGTCCCACGGCTGCCCCTCGGCCCCGGTGGGCATGGCCTTGCCCACCCCGTCCCCGGCGATGACCCATCGCCCGTCGGCATACCCGAACACGGCCAGCCATGGCGTAGCCACCGGCACGCTGTCCACCCCGTCGATCCGGTGCCGCACCGTGACCGCGATGACCCGCGCGGCCGCGTGGTACCGATCGAAGAGCTGCGAGGGCAGATAGGCCGCCATCTTGCGCGCGGGCTGGACGGTGCGCTCGAAGCTGAACTCCGCGAGCGGCAGCTTCGTGAGATTCTCGAACTCCTGCCGCTGCCGCTGCGCGAACCCCGGGTCGCTCTGATCGACGTCGGCCATCCACGCGTCGAGGCTCTTGCTCCTGACCGCCGCCGCGTGCCGGGTCAGCACATCGTCGATGGCCTTGCCCCCGACCTCGGGCCGCACGTCGACCCACGTGGAGGCGATGGGCGTGTCGCCCCCGTCCCGCAACACCCAGGCGGCCGCCCCCGCCCCGCCGACCGCCAGGAGCATGCTCACCACCAGCAGCGTGGTGAGCACGGGCCAGAGATAGCTCCGCCGAGGCTGCGGCGGCAGCTGCGCCACCCACCCCTGCGCCCCCCATGCCAACGGCGCGGGCGGCTGACCCTGCGGATGCCATGCCCTCGCTCCTGGAGTCGAATGCCCGCCCGGCGGCCAAGCCGCAGGTAGCTGTCCACCGCCCGCGTAACCGGGAACGCCCAGTCCTGCCACGCCCGGAACCGGACTCAGGGCGGGCACGCCCGACGAGACCGACCCCTGGACAGGCCCGGCAGCCGGGATCGCGACCGTGGCCTGGTTAGGCGCGCCGAGCGGGTTCGCGGCCGTAGCCTGGACGGGCGCGACCGCGGCCGGCGCGGTGGGCGGGGTTGTTCCCTGGCCGGGCGCGCTCGGCGGGTTCGCGGCCGTGGCCGGGTTAGGCGCGCCGAGCGGGGCCGTGGCCGTGGCCTGGGCCGGCGCGGCTGGGTTGTCGGCATGAGTCGGCGCGACGGTCACGGCCGGGCTGTCGGTCTGGGTCGGCGCGGCGGGCGGGGTCACAGCCTGGGCCGGCGGGATCGCGGCCTGCGCGGGAACGACGAGTGGGACAGCGGCCAGGGCGGTCGCGGCTTTGACCTGCGGCTCGAGCGCGGCGACAGGTTCGGTCACCCCATCCGAACCGGTCGGCGAGGGCGCCGCGGCAGTCTGCGTCGACTCGGCCGGCTCGGTCCCCGCCCCAGCCCCCGCCTCCGGCGTGGCCGGCGCCACCAGCTTCAGCCCCGCTGGAGGCAGGGAATCAACCGGGTCAGGCGGAGCCGGGTGAGAACGCGGGTCCGGTTCGGTGTTCGAAGGCGGCTGGAGCGGATCGTCCGGCTTCCGCTGCTGCGGGATCCGCCCGGGGAACTGCTGGGCGGCGCTCGGAGCAGCGGTCGGTTCGGGGTTGGTCACATTGCCTGCCGACGTCGGAAAACGGAACCACATCCTCCGCCAGGGCGCGCGCCGTTGTCGACCCCGCCGGGGTGAGGTGATCTTCAACTGCGAGTGCGGCTCCCCTCCGGATTCACCCGTTCGGGTAGGCAAGGTGGTATTTGGGCGAGTAAGGGCCATATGTCGTTGCATTATGCATGTGCATGTCGAAGGATCTGTGTGTTCGTTGTTACCGAGCGTTGCGGCACCTGAACCCCCGATCGTGTGCAGACAGAGGGGTCCGCGCGGTCGGGTGAAGGGCGGGCGCCCACATGCGCCAACTGGCCTTGGTGGCTCGGGCGCCCGCCCCCTTTCCACAGCCCGCACGAGAGGCGATGAGTCGATGCCCTATTCACAGCTTTCCGGTGACCGCATCGCAGCGGCGCAGAACGTCATCTCGCTGCACCTTCCCTCGCTGGGCGGCGGGCGCTGCTCCGCCTGCGGTCACGAATTTCCGTGCGCGTTTCGCCGGGCTGCCGACGGAACGCTGGACGTCTACGGCCGGCTGCCCCGTCGCGTCCCAGGCGCCACGCTCCAGGCCGCCGGGGTCCGCCTCGGTGCCCGGGGCCGACCGGCAGCCGCCGGCCGCCGGTCCTTCGGGGAGAACAGGTTCGCCGAGACGATGTCCTCCGCGAGCGGCGGCGCGCGGTGGCCCGCAAACCCGGCGACCACGGCAGCCCGAAGCTCGGACCGAAGCGAAGACTCGTGGCGGAACCGGCCGGGAGCGCGGCGGCGCGGCTGGTTCGAGGTGGTCGTCAACCCGGCGGTCGGGGTGGCCCGAGTCCCGGACGAGCAGCCCGCGACATCTGCGGACGGCCCCGGACGGCGGCCCTGGTTTGTCCCGGGTCAGCGGTCTGGGACCTGACGCCGGTGCCCTCCTCGAGCCGCGATGTCGCCGCACCGTCGAGAACCGCGGCGGTGCCCGAGCCGGTGTCCAGGGCGAGGGCCGGGCCAACCTCTGGGCCAAGCTCGGGGGCAGGGGCAGGGGCAGGGGCGCGGAAGCCGCCCAGCGCCGCCGCGAGCAGGCCACCCACGTCGAGGGCATCGACGGCCGGAATCTCGCCGACCAGCTCGGTCACCACGCGACCGCGGTCCCAGCCGGTCAGGCGCAGCCCGACCATCCCGCCCGTCATCCCATCCGTGACGCGGTGCGCGACCGCCTCGTAGCTGCGCCGGCCGTCCAGCAGATCAAGCGTGAGCGTCCTGTTCATGCCTGCACCGTACGGGCGAGCACCGACAGTTTTTCGGGAACGTTACCGAGCGTCGAGGGTAAGTGGCGGAGGGTATTGACGTCGCGCCGACGACGGTAGCTTCCACGGCTCGTGGACCGCCTTGCCGGGGATGTCCGCGAGCTCCGGCACGTAACGCCGGACGTACTCGCCCTCCGGATCGAAGCGTTCGGCCTGCCGGAGCGGATTGAACCGGCGGTACGGCTTCGTGTCGTTGCCCGTCCCGGCGACCCACTGCCAGTTGCCGTAATTGTTGGCCACGTCGCCGTCGAGCAGCAGGTCGAAGAAGTGGTCGCCGCCGGCCCGCCAGTCCACGCCGAGGTGCTTGGTCAGGTACGAGGCGGTGATCAGCCGGGCCCGATTGTGCATCCAGCCCTCGGCGAGCAGTTGCCGCATGCCGGCGTCGACGATCGGCACGCCGGTGTGGCCGGACCGCCACGCCTCCAGCGCGTCCCGCTCGTCGCGCCACGAGTCGTCGGCGCCCGGCCGATACGCGCGGTGGCGCAGCTGCGGGAACGCGAACAGCACCTGGTGGTAGAAGTCGCGCCAGCACAGCTGCCGCACGAACGGCTCGGCGCCCGCGCGGCCGTCCACCCGCGCCGCCAGTTCGCGCGGCGACAGGCAACCGAAATGCAGGTAGGGGCTCAATCGTGACGTGCGGTCCGCGGCCAGGTCGTCGTGCATCCCCGGGTACACCTGGAGATGCGACAGCCAGGCCGAGAGCCGCTCGCGCGCCGCGGACTCCCCGGCCGCCCCGTCGCCGGAGCGCGACCGGAACCAGGACCTGGGCAGGCCGGCGGGCAGGGAGACGCGCCGCGGCGCCTCGCACGGGTCGCGCCATGACGCGGCCTGCCAGGCGCGGTGGTACGGCGTGAACACCTTGTAGTGCGAGCCCCCGCCGCCCGGCCGCAGCGACCCGGGCGGCACGACGGTCACCCCGGGAAAGGCGCGGAATGCGATGCGCTCCGCCGAGCAGGCCGCGGCGAGCCGCCGCTCACGCGACCGCGCGTAGCCGCTCACGTCTGCGGCGACGGCGATCCCGGAGGCGCCGGCGGCCTTCGCGACGCGTATCGCCTCGTGGACCGGGTCGCCGCGCAGCTCGACCAGGTCGCCGCCGCGCCGCTGGAGCGCGGACGCGAGGTTGGCGAGACAATCGTCGAGGAAGCGCCGCCGGGCCTCGCCGGCGGGCAGCGAGGGGTCGTGGACGAACATCGGCACCACGTGCTCGGCGGCGCGCACCGAGGCCGACAGCGCCGGGTTGTCGTGCACCCGCAGATCGCGCGTGAACAGCACGACCGCCACGTTCATGCGGCGGTACCGCGCAGATCCAGCAACCCCGCCTCGTCCCGCTGCTGCGGAACGTCTGGGATGCCCCTGGCGACCGGCGCCGGCAGCGGCGTGCCCGGGCGCGACAGGACACACGACAGCGCGACGCCGAGCCGCCGCCACTTCGGCACCGTCGCGCGGCGCGCGAACACGTCGTGGTCCTGTGCCTCGACCTCGTCGAGGATCCCGCCGTAGAGGCGGTAGGCGGCACGCATGCACGCCTGCGAGGCGGGCGCCAGCATCGGGATGCCCGGCGCGGCGAGGGCATAGTGTCGCCGGGCGCGGCTCACCTGGTACCGAACCAGGCTCTTGATGCTCTTGGAACTGATCCGCTCCGCGAGCGCTCGCCGCAGGTCCTCGCGCGTGACGCCGAACTCGGCGAGGTCCTGCTGCGGCAGGTAGATCCGGCCACGCTCGAGGTCCTCGGCGACGTCCCGGATGAAGTTGGTGAGCTGGAAGGCGAGGCCCAGCTGGCGGGCCGGCTCGCGGGCGGCGGCCCGGTCGGACGACTCGAGGATCGGCAGCATCATGGTGCCGATGACCGCCGCCGAGCCCTCCATGTACCCGAGCAGGTCGTCGTAGGTCTCGTACTCCGTGACGGTCAGGTCCATCGCCATGCTGTCGAGGAACTTGCGGAAGTCCTCGAGGTCGATGTCGAAGACCTGGATCGTGTGCAGCACCGCCGGCAGCAGCGGGTCGTCGGTGTGCCCGCCGCGCAGCCCGCGCAGGAACTCGGCCGACCACGCGGCGAGCTGCTCTGCGCGCTCCCGTGGCGTGTGGCCGCCCATGCGGTCGACGATCTCGTCGGCGTAGCGGGTGAAGCCGTACAGCGCGTGCACGTGGCGGCGCTTCCAGGCCGGCAGCAGCCGCGTCGCGAGGTAGTAGGTGCGCCCGTGGTAGCGGTGCAGCGCACGGCACCGCTCGTACGCCGCGGCTAGTGGCGCAGCCATCCTACCTCCCGGTTCACGTCGAATCGACGCAGCAATCGACGCAATCTGCAGCCTACGTTACCCTTACCCCCTGACTTGCACGAAACGCGGAGAGGGCAGCCATGCGAACCGTTACGGGACCGACGGATCGCGTCGTCGTCGTGGGCGCCGGCCTCGGCGGCCTGGCCGCGTCGATCCGGCTCGCCGCCGCCGGGCGCCGCGTCACCCTGCTCGAACGCCTCGACCAGCCGGGCGGCCGCGCCGGGCGGATCACCGTGGACGGGTACGAGTTCGACACCGGCCCGACCGTGCTCACCATGCCGTCGCTGCTGGCCGACCTGCTCGGCACCGTCGGCGAGGAGCTGGCCAACTGGCTGCCGATGACCAGGCTGGACCCGGCGTACCGCGCGCACTTCCCGGACGGCTCGACGCTCGACGTCATCGCCGACACCGCCCGGATGGCCGGCGAGGTCGCGCGCGTCTGCGGGTCCCGTGAGGCCGACGGCTACCTCCGCTTCGTCGACCACGCCCGCGAGCTGTGGACGCTGGAGCGCGACGACTTCATCGACCGCAACCTCGACCACCCGCGCGACCTGGTCACGGCCAACCTGTGGCGGCTGGTCCGGCGCGGCGGCTTCGGCCGACTGCAGTCCAAAGTGGACTCATACTTCAAGGATCCGCGCACCCGCCGGATCTTCTCGTTCCAGGCGATGTACGCCGGGGTCGCCCCGCACCGGGCCCTCGCGCTCTACGCGGTCATCGCCTACCTCGACTCCGTCGCCGGCGTGTACTTCCCGCAGGGCGGCATCCACGCCGTCTCCCGCGCCCTGGCAGGCGTCGCCGAGAAGCACGGCGTCGAGATCGTCTACGGCGCCGACGTCACGCGCGTCGAGACGGCGAACGGACGTGCCACCGGCGTGCTGACCGCGGACGGCCGCCGGTTCCCCGCCGACGTCGTCGTGCTCAACCCCGACCTGCCCGTCGCGTACCGGGACCTGCTGCCACCGGCGCGCTGGCGCAGCCCACTGCTCGGCCCCCTGCGGTACTCGCCGTCGTGCGTGGTGCTGCACGTGGGCTCCCGGCAGTCCTACGGCGCCATCGCGCACCACAACTTCCACTTTGGACGGTCGTGGCGCGAGACCTTCGACGAGGTCATCGACCAGGGCCGGCTGATGAGCGACCCGTCGCTGCTGGTGACCAACCCGACGCGCACCGACCCGTCGCTCGCACCCGAAGGCCGGCAGGCCTACTACGTGCTCGCCCCGACGCCCAACCTGACCGCGAAGCTGCTCGACTGGCGCGGCCCGCTGGCCGGCACCTACCGCGACGAGCTCATCGCGACGCTGGAGCGGCGGGGGTACGTCGGATTCGGTGACGGCATCGAGGTGTCCCGGTTCGTCACCCCGGCCGACTGGGCCGACCAGGGCATGGCGGCCGGCACCCCGTTCGCCGCCGCACACACCCTGCGCCAGACCGGCCCCTTCCGGCCGGGCAACCTCCATCCCACACTGTCCAACGTCGTCTTCGTCGGGTCGGGCACCCAGCCCGGCGTCGGCGTGCCGATGGTGCTCATCTCCGGTCGCCTCGCGGCGTCCCGTGTCACGGGGGAGTCCTGATCTTGTCCTGGGAACAACAACTGGTCGAGCCGGTCGCGTTCTCCGTCCCGCTCGACGCCTGGCGGTCGTCCGAACGATGAGTCCCGCCGCCGCGTACTCGGCCGGTGCCGTGGCACGCCGGCTCGGGGTCGCCGTCACGACCCTGCGTACGTGGCACCAGCGATACGGGATGGGTCCGTCGCTGCACGAACCGGGACATCATCGGCGGTACACCGAGCAGGACATCCAGCGACTCGAGCTCATGCAGCGGCTCATCGTCGAGGGCGTGGCCCCCGGCGATGCCGCACGCTGGGCGCGCAAGCGCACTTTGGCCGGCGGCGCCGCGACCGCGGGCGGGGAGGCCACCGGGGACACCGCGGCGGCCGTGCGCGGCCTGAGCCGGGCGGCGCTGCGGCTCGACGGATCCGCCGTACGGCAGCGCATCGCCGACGCGGTCCGGGAGCTCGGCGTGGTCGCGGCCTGGGACGGCGTGCTGCGGCCCGTCCTGGTCGCCCTCGGGGAGCGGTACGCCGCGACCGGTGCCCTCGTCGAGGTCGAGCACCTCATCTCCGGCTGCGTCTCCGCCGTCTTCGGCGCCGTGCCACGCCCGCCCGCCGGCACGCCGGTCCGGATCCTGCTCGCCTGCGCCGACGAGGAGCAGCACAGCCTGCCGATCGAGGCACTGGCGGCGGCGCTCGCGGCGGCCGGGGTGCCGGCGCGCTCGCTCGGCGCCAGGGTCCCGTCCGAGGCGCTGCTGGCCACCGTGCGGCGCACCGGGCCGGCCGGGGTCCTCGTGTGGTCGCACCACCGGTCGACCGCCGCCCCGGCGCAGCTGGAGGCCGTCCTCGCCGAGCGCGCGCGGCCCGTCGTGCTCGCCGCGGGCGGGCCGGGCTGGGATCGGCCGTCCGCACCATCGGGAGTCATCTTTCCGGATAGTCTCACCGAGGCGATGGTGACTCTCACATCGGCACTCACCTAGTTATCTGCGTAAAGATGTCTCGCCACGCTACTCCCGTGTTCGTGCCATGGGCCGAACGCGGGACGGTGAGTGGACCCCGGAATCGCTAACGTGTGATTTCGTCGGAGACACCTCAAAGCCCCCTCGGAGCCCCTCATGTCACGCACCCGATTCGCGATAGGAGCAGTGATCAGCGCCGCCGTCCTGGCCCTCGCCGGCTGCGCCTCCAGCACTTCCTCCTCCGCCGCCTCGTGGCACGCGTCCGGCTCCGGGTCGGCCCCGGCCGTCGGGCAGAGCGGCGAGCCGATCAGCCACCCGATCGCCGGCGTCCCCGGCGCCGCCGGCTCGTCGGGCCCGGCGAAGCCCGCGGCGTCCACGTCGCCTTCCGCATCTGCTCCCGCCTCTGCCCCTGCCTCCGAATCCGCCCCCACCTCGGCGCCGCCCTCCGCCGCCCCCTCCTCGGCCCCGCCCAGCGACGGCATCCTGCGCAACACCGGCGCGGCGGGGGTCGCGCTGACCTTCGACGACGGTCCCGGCCCCGAGACCCCGAAGCTCCTCGAGATGCTGCGGGCGCAGGGCATCAAGGCCACGTTCTGCCTCATCGGCGTCAACGTGCAGGAGTATCCGCAGTACGTGAAGCAGATCGCCCAGGACGGCCACACGCTGTGCAACCACACCTGGAAGCACGACGAGAGCCTCGGCAAGAAGTCCGCCGACACGATCCGGGCCGACCTGCAGAAGACCAACGACGAGATCCACAAGGCCGTCCCGAACGCGCCGATCAAGTACTTCCGCCACCCCGCCGGCAACTTCACCCCGCTCGCCGTGCAGATAGCCACCGAGCTGGGCATGCAGTCCCTCGGCTGGAACGTGGACCCGTCGGACTGGAACATCAAGAAGTGGTCCGGCCAGCAGATGACCAACCACATCATCGCCACCGTGAGGAACAACACGAATCCCGGTGCAATCGTCCTGTCCCACGACGGCGGCGGCGACCGCAGCAGCACGATGGCCGCGTACAAGACCCTGTTGCCGGAGCTGAAGGCCAGGTTCACGCTCATAGCAATGCCGCGCTGACCAGCCAGGACCCGCCAGCCAAGCCACTGACGGATACTCATTTGGTGAACGCGTGTGGGGTCACGTATGCTCTGAAAGCCTCCGGCGGGGCCGGATGGGAGCAACACCGCAGGACTCGCAGAGTATGCGATGATAGCGGGGCCGCCCTCATCGTCTAGCGGCCCAGGACGCCGCCCTTTCAAGGCGGTAGCACGGGTTCGAATCCCGTTGGGGGCACGGTTAGGAAGCTAGGTCCTGTGGAGCAGTTGGAGTGCTCGCCGCCCTGTCAAGGCGGAGGTCGCGGGTTCAAGTCCCGTCAGGACCGCAAGGCCCACTCGTGGGTCACTCTGGGCAGGTAGCTCAGTCGGTACGAGCGTCCGCCTGAAAAGCGGAAGGTCGGCGGTTCGACCCCGCCCCTGCCCACAAAGCTCTTCGCCGGGCTTTACAGACCCCGACCAGCGGAAACGCCGGTCGGGGTCTTTGTCTGTCCGGCCGACTACGAAGATCACCATGTAGCAACGGCAGATACCTGCACGGCGGACGGTCAACTTGCTGGCGGATGATGGCCTCATGGCGCGCGTATCTATCAAACCTCGGCCGTTGAACGAGGCTGAGCGCCGCGTCCTCTCTGTGGAGTTCGACGGCGTGCAGGAACTCCGGTCGCAGATCGGCCTGGCCACGGTCGTCGCGACGTGGTCGCCGGGCTCAGCAAGCGTGGATCTCCGTGTGGCGGGAGGGTCCAATCGGTCCCGACAGCGCAACGGCTGCGTCCCCGTGGATGCTGCGGTCAGTACATCGGCAAAATCCTCGTCTGGCTGGATGAGGGATCAATTTCCGCACTGGAGTACGCGTGGGGTCACCGACGAGATGCCCACCACGCTCCCGCAGATTGACCGGATCAAAGTGCGCCGCCGAGAGTGAGCCGCGAGTATAGCTTTCGCTATACTCACCACCTGACCACATCGGAGTGGGACATCTATGTGGTGAACGAGGTTCGCGAGTGGATCCGGTCACTGGACCCTGCTACGAAGAGGCGGGTCGTCGAAGCGATCGACGTGCTCGCCGAACGGGGCCCTGGCCTCGGCCGACCGCTCGTCGACAGCATCGCGCATTCCTCGATCGTCAACCTGAAGGAGTTGCGTCCGGGAACAGTACGCATCCTGTTCGTCTTCGACCCTTGGCGGTCCAGCATTCTGCTCGTCGGAGGCGACAAGGCAGGTAGGTGGGACGCTTGGTACCTGGAAGCCATCCCGCTCGCGGAGCAGCGCTACGAGACTTACCTGAAGGAACGAGCACAGGATGAAGGGGGTCGGTCGTGAGCAGCTACATGCGTTGGAGCGACATCCGGGACGAACTCGTCGAGCAGGTGGGCGGCGAGGAGGTTGTTGCGGCCGGCAAGGAGGAACTTCTCGCTGCTGTGATCGGGCATCGGCTGGCGGAGGTGCGTAAGAGTCGTGGCTTGACACAGCAAGAGGTTGCCGACCGCATGGGCGTCACCAAAGGACGCGTGTCTCAGATCGAGCAGGGCAAGGTATCCGGCCATGACGTGATCGCCCGCTTCGCTGCCGCGCTCGGCGGACGGCTGCATCAGGCGATCTACTTCGACGACGGCGACATAGCAGCCATTGCGTGACGCGAACCATGTAGCAGCGGGTGCAGCAACGACCGCGGCCGCAAACGGACCCGACGAGACCAGTTCAGACTATCCAGCTTCAAGAGTCCTCGGCTCACGCCGACGTCCCGAGACCTGAAAAAGCGGAAGGTCGGCGGTTCGACCCCCCTGCCCACAAAGCTCTTCGCCGGGCTTTACAGACCCCGACCAGCGGAAACGCCGGTCGGGGTCTTTTGTCTCTCGCTTAGCTTCGGCCTGCCAAGATCATCATTTAGCAACGCGCAGCGGACGGTCACGTCTGAATAGTCTCGATATACGCATCTCCGTGACCCGCCAGAGTGGATACATCCACGTCATCCCTAGATTGAGTGATATGGCCACTAGGCCCTATTGTGGACCGGCCACGACCGTAGTTCGAACCTCCGTTTGATCACGGCAAGGCGTCGAGCCACACACATACAGAAAGGTCGGAATGCCGCTCAAGGTGCGTGAAATCATCAAGATGATCGAGTCTGACGGCTGGTTACTTGCACGGACTCGCGGCAGCCATCGGCAGTACGTTCACCCGACGAAGCAGGGCGTCGTCACGATCGCAGGCAGCCCGAGCGCGGACTTGCCACGCGGTACAGAGCGCAGCATCCTGAGACAGGCGGGACTGTGATGGGGGGAGCAACAGTGAGTGGGTACGCAATCGTTGTAGAACGAGCAGAAGACGGCGGCTACGGCGCTTGGTCGCCCGAGGTGCCCGGGTGTGTTGCATTGGGCAACACGGTCGATGAGACGGTGGCCGAAATGCGGGAGGCGATCAAGCTTCACCTGGAGTTGCTCGGCGAACGGGGCGAGCCCCTTCCGGTCCCCACGGCGGTCAGGGTTGATCTCCTCGCGGCATGATCCCATGGGCCGCCCGTGTAGCAACGCATGTAGCAACGGCGCCGCACACCGCTGAACGCCGACAACCGGACCCGGATGGGTTCTATCGGGTTCGCCGTCTCTCGGAGTGTGACTGCGTTGATCTGAAAAGCGGAAGGTCGGCGGTTCGACCCCGCCCCTGCCCACGAAGCTCTTCGCCGGGCTTTACAGACCCCGACCAGCGGAAACGCGGTCGGGGTCTTTGTATCTGCCGCTCAGTTCAGACCACTCAAGATCGTTGTATGGCGACGCTGGTGGCAGTAGCTCGCCCAGCTCGACACCGTCGGCTACCGGCCGCTGCGGCTGACGAAGGTCGTCTCGGCAGGCAGCTGATCGACGTCTTCGTGAGCGGCGGCTTCTCTTGCGGATGGCCGCTCACGTCTGAGGTCCACCGCGCGCCGCGATCGCTGGGCTTTACGGGAAGAGGTACAGCTCGGGGCGAAAGCGTCAACTGACGGCCTGGTTCGGGGAGAACCCCGGCGCCTGGTCGTGACGCGACCGGGTCGGTCCGTTCGCCGCCGCGATCGGTGTTCGAAGCGCGGCAGGCGTCCCGTACCGATGTCGGCGGATCCACAACGGGCTCGGCAAATAGGACGAAAAAATCCTTGCTGGCGGCAACGTTTCAATGCGGTCACTGCGTAGGGAGTTGCTATGACGATGTTGGCGAGGATGGTGAGGAAGCATGGACAGGCAGGACGACGAGGGGGTGACAGCCTTCGTCAGGGCTAGCTACGGTCGCTTGCTTCATGAGGCCTTCCTGCTCTGTGGGGATGCCGGCCGGGCCGAAGACCTGGTGCAGACCACGTTGGCGAAGACCGTCATGGCGTGGTCGCGTCTGCAGCGATCCGAGGGGATCAACAACTATGTGCAACGGACCCTGATCAATACCTACCTCAGTGCGCGGCGCCGCCGGGCCTGGTGGGAGCAGCCCTTCGGCCGGCTGGTGGAACGGCAGGCCCGGGACGAGTACGCGGGGGTGGAACAGCGGGACTGGCTCCGCCGGGCACTGGATGCGCTGCCGGCGCGACAGCGTGCCGCGGTCGTCCTGCGCTTCTACATAGACCTGTCCGAGCAGGACGCGGCGGTGGCGTTGGGCTGTTCGGTGGGCACGGTCAAGAGTCTTTCGTCAAGGGGTCTGCGGACCCTCCGCGAGCGTTGGGTCGAGGTCGACGCCACAGCTGAACACGAGGTGCGGTATGCATAGCGAGATCGAGTTGCGTGACAGCCTTGCTGCCCTGGCCGAGCCGGTGAAACCTGTCGAGGGTTACGAAGACAAGGTCATGCGGCGGTCACGTCGGCTTCGTCGGCGGCGGCGGATGACCGCCGGTGCGGCGGCCGCCGTGTGCGTGGCAGTACTGGTGACCATGGTCAGGGTGGTCGGATTCGGCCCGGCGCCACAGCTCGCCGCACCACCCCCGGACGGCCCGTTCCTGGGCTGGTCTGCTGTCGGCGACGTCGATGCCAGTCTGGTCCGTGAGGCCACGGACGTTTGGGATGCTGCCGGGACAGGAGGGCCGCACACCGCCGTCCGGGCTATCGTCGCAATGCGGAATGACCAACAATTGCACTCGATCGCAGTCCTGCAGGGTTACGACAAGCAGGGTGTCGCGCGGCTGGCGTTCTTCACCAGTGATGTGAGCGCGGCCAAGGCGTTGCGGCTCCGAGCGGATCGGCCCGCACCCGACCCGGTCACGACGCAGGTGATCAGCCTGGTCAGTCCCCGGCTGACCGGACCGGTCGGAGCAGTCAGTACGGATGATTTTGGTACCTACGCCATCGTTGTTGCCATGCCAGGTGTCACTACGGTGCGAGTCTCAAATACGATCTTTGACGATGAGATGAACGGCGATCCCGAGGCGCCGACCAGCCGCCTTGTCGTCGTAAGGTTCCCGCTGCCCGGGACAGCGCAGTCAACGACCATCTTCGGTTTTGTCAAGCCGAATCGGCCGCTGGCCAAGATGACGAAGGTGTTCGAGGTACAAGGCGACGGCGGCACCGACGAAGACCCGCGAGCAGTGCCGGGCAGGGTGTTGTCTGCAACCGGCCAGCAGATCGTTGTGGCTGTCCAGCAGATCCAGGCGGTGCGGCGAGGCCAACTCGCTGTTGTGACCGAGGGTTTGGTCGGCCGCGTGACCGCAGTTGACGTCACGCGTGGCGAAGCGACCATTGACCTGGTGACCAGTACCGGATTCGCTGGCTCGGCCTACACCCACATCAGCGATGTGCCGGGCTCGGTGCGTGGCACCGGAACGAGCCTGGTCATGGAGCACATACCGACAGGTGACAAGCGGTATTACGTGAGTGAGGGAAATCGTGTGGTGATGCCGGATCCGTGCCAGCCGAATGACCAGGTCGGCGCCGTCACGGTTGGACGAGCCTCCTCGCAAAAGGCACCGGAAGCTACCAGTGTGGAACTGACACCGACGGTTGACCTCAGTCATTTGCGCGAAGTGTCAATCATGACGTCGTCCACCGGCGGAGATTGCTGAACGCCGAAAAATCGTGCGGGGAGGCGACTTGCCTCCCGCACGATTTAACCTTGATCGTACAGAATCATTCCCAGGAGTACCGAACCCTGCCATCGCCGCACGTGAACGCGTAATGTCCTGCCGAATTGCCGTCGACGTAGTACCGGAACTGGTGGTCTGTGTAGGTAGGAACCTGCGACCAGGTTTTCGGCTTGGCCTTCTCGGCGGTTCCCGGTGGTGGACAAATCGAACCACCAGTGGACGGTCATCTCAAGCTTGTGAAGTAGGAGCGCGTACTTATTGAGCTCTAAACGCATCTGCGAGTCTCGGCGTGGTAGCCCACCTCCAGGTGCGCCGTTCGGCGTTGTGATTGGTGCGGCGGTCCAGGTTGTTACCGGTTCGGTCGTAGCGCATGGTGGTGCGTGGGTCGGCGTACCGGCAGCGATCTGGACGTTGCG
>NZ_JBEPDB010000110.1:0-24896 GCF_040300025.1 Dactylosporangium sp. NPDC000555
CGCTGATCTTCGCGTTCGACATCATCCCCAGTGACCGCTTCAACGGTCCGATCGGCTGGGTCCTCATCGCGATCGTCGTGCCGTGGAACCTGCCGCTGCTGCTGCTGACCTGGAAGGTGGCCCCGGCGCTCGCGTGCGGCAACGCGGTCGTGGTCAAGCCCTCCGAGGAGACGCCTTCCTCGGCGACGGTACTCGCCGAGGCGATGGCCGCCGCCGGCGTGCCCGACGGCGTGTTCAACCTCGTGCACGGGTTCGGGCCGGGCTCGGCGGGGGAGTTCCTCACCCGCCACCCGGGCGTCGACGCGATCACGTTCACCGGCGAGTCCGCGACCGGCTCGGCGATCATGCGGGCCGCCGCCGATGGGGTGAAGGCGGTCTCGTTCGAGCTCGGCGGCAAGAACGCCGGCCTGGTGTTCGCCGACAGCGACCTCGACGCGGCCGTCGCCGGCTCGGTGCGCTCGAGCTTCACCAACGGCGGCCAGGTGTGCCTGTGCACCGAGCGGCTGTACGTGCAGCGGCCGGTCTTCGACGAGTTCGTCACCCGGCTGGGCAAGGCGGCCTCTGCCCTCGCATGGGGGTGGCCGCAGGACGAGGGGACCGGCACGATGCCGCTGATCTCGAGGCAGCACCGGGAGAAGGTGCTCGGCTACTACGACCTGGCCCGCACGGAGGGCGCCACGGTGGTGACCGGCGGCGGCGTGCCGACATTCGACGACGCCCGCGACGGCGGCGCGTACGTCCAGCCGACCGTGCTCGTCGGCCTCCCGCCGCAGGCCCGCACCAATCGCGAGGAGATCTTCGGACCGGTCTGCCACATCGCGCCGTTCGACACCGAGGAGGAGGCCTTCGCGCTGGCCAACGACAGCGACTTCGGCCTCGCCGCGACCGTCTGGACCCGCGACGTGGGCCGGGCGCACCGGGCGGGTCTGGCGCTGGACGCCGGGCTGGTCTGGGTCAACACCTGGTTCCTGCGCGACCTGCGCTCCCCGTTCGGCGGGGTCAAGGCGTCCGGCATCGGCCGGGAGGGCGGCATCCACTCGCTCAACTTCTACTCCGAGCTCACCAACGTCTGCGTGGATCTCTCATGACCGGTCCGGAGCGGAGCGGAGGGGCCGGTCATCATGGGTTCAGGTCCAAGTCGTGCCGTGGCCGGAGCGGAGCGGAGGTTTCGGCATGACCGGTCCGGAGCGAAGCGGAGGGGCCGGTCATCATGGGTTCAGGTCCAAGTCGTGCCGTGGCCGGAGCGAAGCGGAGGTTTCGGCATGACCGGTCCGGAGCGGAGCGGAGGGGCCGGTCATCATGGGTTCAGGTCCAAGTCGTGCTGCGGCCGGAGCGAAGCGGAGGTTTCGGCATGACCGATGTACAGAAAGCGGCGGAGGCGTTGCTGGCCGCCTATGAGACGGGCACGCCGATCGCGCCGCTACGCGGGACGGTGCTGCCGGAGGGCGACGTCGCCGCGGCGTACGCCGTGCAGCGGGCCCAGGCCGAGCGCTGGGAGGCGGCCGGGAGGCGGCCGGTCGGCGCGAAGATCGGCCTGACCTCGCCGGCCGTGCAGAGCATGTTCGGGGTCTTCCAGCCGGACTTCGGCGTCCTGTACGCCGACATGGCCGTGCCCGACGGCACCCCGATCCCGGCCGGCAAGCTGCTCCAGCCGCGCGTGGAGGTCGAGGTCGCGTTCGTGCTCGGCCGCGACCTGCCGCACGAGCGGGTCACCGTCGTCGACGTCATCCGCGCCACCGACCATCTGCTGCCGGCGATCGAGGTGGTCGACTCGCGGATCGCCGGCTGGGATATCTCCATTGTGGACACGGTGGCCGACAACGCGTCCAGCGGACTGTTCGTGCTCGGCACCGCGCCGCGCCGCCTCGCCGACGTCGACCTGCGGCTGTGCGGAGCCGTGCTGGAGCACCACGGCGAGCCGGTGTCGGTCGGTGCGGGTGCGGCCTGCCTCGGCAACCCGGTGCACGCCGTCGCCTGGCTGGCCACCACGCTGGCCGCCGCCGGTCGCCCGCTGCGCGCCGGCGACCTCGTGCTGTCCGGCGCCCTCGGCCCGATGGTCCCGGTGCCCGTGACGGCGGAGGGACCGGTGTACGAGGCGCGGATCTCCGGGCTCGGCTCGGTCCGAGCCGTCTTCGCGGGAAGCGCCGAAGGGGCGAAGGCATGACCGTGGGTGCAGCGGAGGGGCAAATGAGTTTCGCGGAGCGGCTCGATGAGGCCGAGCGGACCCGCACGGCGATTCCCCAGGTGGTCTCCCAGAGCGGCGCCGACGCCGACGAGGCGTACCGCATCCAGGCGGCGCTGGTGGCGCGGCGGGTGAGCCGCGGCGAACGCCTCGTCGGCATCAAGCTGGGTCTGACCAGCCGGGCCAAGATGGCGCAGGTCGGCGTCGACCAGGTCATCTGGGGCCGGCTCACCGACGCGATGCGGATCGGCGACGGCGGTGCGGTCGACACCGGCCGGTACATCCACCCGCGGGTCGAGCCCGAGGTGGCGTTCCGCCTCGATGCGACCGGCGCGGCGACCGCGGTCGCGCCCGCGCTGGAGATCCTCGACTCCCGCTACGCCGGCTTCAAGTTCGCGCTGCCCGACGTGATCGCCGACAACACCTCGGCGGCCGCGTTCGTCATCGGGGCGTGGCAACCGCTGCCGGTGGGCCTCGACAACCTGGGCGTGCTGCTGGAGGTCAACGGCCGGATCGCCCAGATCGGATCCACGGCCGCCATCCTGGGCGATCCCCGCCGGGCCCTCACGGCCGCGGTCACGCTGGCCTCCCGCGCTGGTGTACCGCTGGAGGACGGCTGGGTGCTGCTCGCCGGCGCCGCGACGGCGGCGGTCCCGCTGGCGCCCGGCGCGCACGTGCGCGCGGTCGTCGAGGCCCTGGGCACCGCGTCCCTGCGGGCGTTGTCGTGATCGTCGAGGGCGCGGCCCGGCCGCGCGGGCGCTTCCCGCACGTGAAGGTCGCGGGCGGCTTCGCGTTCGTCTCCGGCACGTCGTCGCGCCGGCCCGACAACACCATCGCCGGGGCGTCCGTGGACGCGATGGGCACGACGAGCCTCGACATCCGCGAGCAGACGCGGGCCGTGCTGCGCAACATCGACGACATCCTCGCCGCGGTCGGCGCGTCGCTCGCCGACGTGGTGCAGGTGACCACGTACCTGGTCAACATGAACGACTTCGGCGGCTACAACGAGGTGTACGGCGAGTTCTTCGACGAGACCGGGCCGGCCCGCACCACGGTGGCGGTGCACCAGCTGCCCCACCCGCACCTGCTGATCGAGATCCAGGCAGTCGCGCTGATCCCCCGTTCCAGTAGCCACCGCGGAGGTGGAGATGACTGATATGACCCCGGTGAACTTTCCCGGCTGGCTCGCCGAGAACCAGCACCTGCTCAAGCCGCCGGTCGGCAACAAACAGGTGTTCCCGGCCGGGTCGGACCTCATCGTGATGGTCGTCGGCGGGCCCAACCGGCGCACCGACTTCCACGTGGACCCCTACGAGGAGTTCTTCTACCAGATCAAGGGCGACATGCACCTCAACGTCATCACGCCCGGCGGCCCCGACACGGTGCATATCAACGAGGGCGGCATGTGGCTGCTGCCCGGCGGCATGCCCCACTCCCCGCAGCGCGAGGCCGGCTCGATCGGCATCGTGGTCGAGCGGGTGCGCGAGGAGGGGACGCTGGAGAAGTTCCAGTGGTACTGCCCGTCGTGCGGCAACAAGGTGCACGAGGTGGAGCTGCGGGTGCGCGACATCGTGGTGGACCTGCCCCCGGTGTTCCAGGCGTTCTACGCCGACGAGAGGGCGCGGACCTGCACCGAGTGCAGCACCGTGCACCCGGGCGAATCATGAGGGTCGACGTCCACACGCACCTGGTGCCGCTGGGCTGGCCGGATCTGGCGGCCGAGTGCGGCGGCACCGGATGGCCGTGGCTGCGCGTCGACTCCGAACGCGCGGCCATGATCATGGTCGGCTCGACGGAGTTCCGGCCGATCGGCCCGGCCTGCTGGGACGCGCCGACCCGGCTCGCGGACATGACCGCCGACGGCGTGGACCTTCAGGTGATCTCCCCGACGCCGGTGTTCTTTTCCTACGACCGGCCGGCCGGTCAGGCGGTCAAGGTCGCCCGGATCTTCAACGACCTCACGCTGAAGCTGGCCGTCGAGGGCGCGGGCCGGTTCGTGCCGTTCTGCCAGGTGCCGCTGCAGGACCCGGACGCGGCCTGCGCCGAGCTCGACCGCTGCCTGGCCAACGGGCACGCCGGCGTCGAGATCGGCAACCACGTCGGCGACCAGGACCTCGACGATCCGGGCATCGTGTCGTTCCTGCAACACTGCGCGGCGGTCGGCGCGCCGGTGTTCGTGCACCCCTGGGACATGCCGGCCGGCCCGCGGCTGGACCGGTGGATGGCCCGCTGGCTGACCGGCATGCCGGCCGAGACCCACCTGTCGATCCTGGCGATGATCCTCGGCGGTGTCTTCGACGCCGTACCGCCGTCCCTGCGGATCTGTTTCGCGCACGGCGGCGGAAGCTTCGCCTTCTGGCTCGGCCGCGCCGAGAACGCCTGGCACCGCCGCGGCGACGTGGTCCGGGGCCGCTCGGCGCATCCGCCGTCGCACTACCTCGACCGCTTCTCGGTCGACTCCGTCGTCTTCGACCCGGCCGCCTTGCGGCTGCTGGTCGAGACGCTGGGGGAGGACCGGGTCATGGTCGGCAGCGACTACCCGTATCCCCTGGGCGAGCGCCCGGTCGGCGCCGTGGTCGACACGGCGGACTTCCTGAGCGAGGTCCAGCGCGCGAAGCTGCTCGGCGCCAACGCGCTGCGGTTCCTCGGGCGCTGAGCACCGCCTCCTCGCGGCGGCCAAGCGGGCATTAAGTGGCCGCCAACCGTCCGGGCTTGCGCTGTACCGCATGACGAACACCGAACCCAACCTGCTCGGCATCACGATCAACCACCGCTCGATGCGCGGCGACGCCCGCCGGTTCGCCGACGTGACGCTGGCGATGGCGCAGGGCCGCACGCCCGGCACGCCGGGTCGCGCGAAAGCGATCCGGCGCTACCTCGGCGAACTGTGCGACGGCATCCACCACCATCACCAGGCGGAGGACGACGTGCTGTGGCCGGTGCTGCGCGAGACCGCCGGCGCCGAGGTCGACCTGGCCGAGCTCACCGACGACCACAGGCAGCTCGACCCGCTGCTCGACCGGGTGCGCGCCGAGGCCGCCGCGCTGGCCGCCGCGCCGGGCGACCGGGAGGCGGCCGGGCGGCTGTCGGACAGCCTGGCCATGCTGCGGGACCTGCTCGACGAGCACATCGACGACGAGGAGCGCACGCTGTTCCCGGTGATCCGCCGGTACGTCACGCACGAGCAGTGGCAGCGCGTGGAGAACGCGGTCCGCAAGGGCTCGAAGCCCGGCTTCGAGCTGCCGCGCATCGAGCGGTACGCGACCGCCGACGAGCTCGTCGAGCTGTACCGCATGGCCGGCCCGGCGTTGCGGCTCATGCTCGCCGTCGTGCGCCCCGGCTTCCTGCGCCGCGAGCGCCTGATCTTCGGCTGAGCCGCGATCCGCCGCGGGCCCGGGACGCGCTACGTCCACGGCGTCGCGCCCGTCCGCACGGCCAGCTCCCGGGCGGCCGCGAAGTGCTCGTCCGCCGGGCGCCCGAGCAGCGCGGCCAGGCGGCCCAGCAGCAGGTCGACCGGCGGGCCGGCGACGGTCCCGCTCGCCAGGCCCGCGAACTGGCCCGCCCACGGCAGCAACGCCGCGTAGCAGTCGGCGGCCACGGCGGCGTCGCCGAGCGCGACGGCGTTCTCGGCGCGCACGCCCATCCAGGCCAGCCAGTAGTAGTCCTCGCGGACCGGCTGCTGCGGCGTCCAGCGGGCCCGGGCCTCGTCCAGCCGGCCGCCGTCGACGAGGGCGCGCACGAACAGCTCGTCGACATCGGCCGGGGCGAACGGACGCACCGACTCGAGCACCGGCAGCAAGGTGTGGCCGAGGCCCTGCGCGAGCCGGACGAAGAACACGCCGCCGATGCCGACCAGCGTCCCGTTCGGCTGTCCGGCGGCCTCGATGCGCTCGCCCAGCTCCGTGTAGAGCCGCTCGGCCGTGGCGTGGTCGCCGGCGAACAGGGCGCGGATCGCGCCGAGCATCGCCATCACCGACAGGATCACGCCGAGCTGGCCGGCGGTGGAGCGCTCCAGGGCGCGGTCCAGGTGCTCCTGCGCCAGCCGCAGGTCGCTGCGCTCGAGCGCCACCTGGTACAGCACGTGGTGCGCCTGCGCCTGGAAGCCCAGCGACCCGGCCCTCTCGGCGGCGTCCAGCAGCTGCTCGCCCACCCCGGGCAGCTCGTGGCGGCGCCGCGGGTTCAGCACCGCGAAGTATCGGGCGTTCAGCGCCTGGCACAGCAGCAGCGGGTCGCCGTCCGCGCGGGCGATGCGCACGGCCTCGGCGCTGGCCTCGGCGCACCGGGCGAGGTCCTCGCCCTCCAGCTCGTACGCGAGCGTGACCAGCATCCGGCAGCGCAGCCCCGCCGGCACGCCGGGCCGGGCCAGGGTCTGCTCCAGCAGCGAGACCAGTCGCGCGTCCGCGGCCCGGGCGACGCGGATGGTCCACGCAACCGGCGCGTCGAACGCGGCCAGGGCCCGCGCGAGCGGCTCGGCGTCGCCCGGCGCCGCGGCGTCGGGGACGGTGTCGCCCGGAGTCGCGCCGCCGGGCCACGGTTCGCGGAAGCCGAGCAGCGTCAGGGCGGTGTCGACCGCGTCGGCGCGGGCCGTGCGGGCGCCGATCGCGTCGCCGGAGTTGGCCCGGGCCGAGACCAGGCCGCACAGCAGGTCGAGGCGCCGCGCGGGATCGGCGGGGCGCCGCAGGGCGAGGGCGTCGAGCGCCCCGGCGTACAACTGGGCGGCCTCGCGGTGCGCGAAGAGCGCGGTCGCCTGCCGGGCGGCGGCGGCCGCGTGCCCCGCGGCGCGCGAGGCGGTCGCCGGGGTCGCCGCGGCGAGGGCGTGGTGGCCGAGGGCGGCGACGTCGCCGGGGCTGTTGCGCTCGAGGACGGCCAGCACGCGCTCGTGCAGCCGCCGGCGGCGAAGCTGGGGCATGTCGTCGTACAGCACGTCGCGGAGCAGGGCGTGCGCGAACCGTACCCGGCCCGGCGCGGGCTCCTCGAGCAGCCCGGCGAGGACGCCCGCCTCCAGGCCGTCGAGCACGGCGTCCTCGTCCGCGGCGAACGCCTCGGTCAGCACGTCGATGTCGACGTCGCGGCCGAGGATGGACGCGTGCCGCAGTACCGTCTGCGCGGGCGCCGGCAGCCGGGCCAAACGGCGCCGCAGGACGTGCCCGATGCCCGACGGGATCGCGCGCACGGCGCTGCCGGCGCCCTCCGCGGAGATCAACCGTGCCGTCTCGGCCAGGAACAGCGGGTTGCCGCCGGTGCGCTCGTGCACGACCGCGGCCGTCTGCTCGTCCAGCGGCGCGCCCAGGTGCCCGGCGAGCACCCGCGCCGCCGCCTGCGGCCCGAGCCCGCCGACGACGAGCTCGGCCGAGCGCGGGCCGGCGAGCGCCGCGCGGGCCGAGCGCAGCTGCGGCGGGGCCTCGCCGCTACGGAACGTGGCGGCGATGAGCACGCAGGACTCGGCCAGCGCGCCGGCGACGTGCCGCAGCACCTGCAGGGTCTCGCCGTCGGCGCGGTGGACGTCGTCGAGCACGACGAGCAGCGGCCCGCCCGACCCGAGCCGCTCGCCGACCGCCTGCGCGAGCTGGAACTGGTCACCCCCGCCGCGCCCGTCGAGCAGGGGCCGGAGCCGGTCGTCGACGCCGCCGCCGATGGACAGCTCGCGCAGCACCCCGGCCCAGGCCCACGCGGGCGGCGCGCCGTCGACCTCCGGGCATCGTCCCCACGCGACCCGCCAGCCACGCTCGGTGACGGTCGCGCCGAACGCCCGCAGCAGCGTCGTCTTGCCAGCCCCGGCCTCCCCGCCGACCCAGACGATGCGCAGCCCGTCGCGTTCGGCGGAGGCGGCGATCGAGGCGAGCGCGTCCAGCTCGGCCTCGCGCCCGACGGCCTCGGCGGACCGCGCGGCGGCCGCCGGGCCGGCGACACCCGCGGTGCCGTCGAAACCGCGCGGCGTGGCCGAGGCCGGGGAGGCGTCCGCGAGCACGACGTCCTCGGCGGCGTCCCCGGACAGGTGCGGGGCCTGGTTGAGCACGTCGGTCTCGAGGGCACGCAGCGCCGGCCCCGGGTCGACGCCGAGCTCGTCGCCGAGGCGCCGGCGGGCCTGGCGCAGCGCGGCCAGGGCGTCGGCCTGGCGCCCGGCCCGATACAGCGCCGTCGCCAGCAGGTGCACGGCCTCCTCGCGCAGCGGATGCTCCTGCACGTGACGGTCCAGCTCCGGCACGACCAGCGCGGCGCGGCCGAGTCGCAGCGCCACCCGGCCGGCCGTCTCGACGCAGACCAGCCGCAGCTCCTCCAGCCGGGCGGCCTCGGGAACGGCCCACGACTCGTCGGCGAACTCGGCATAGGCGGGTCCGGCCCAGCCGTCCAGCGCCGCGCGCAGCAGCGGGTCGGCGGCGCGCGGGTCGCGCTCGGACAGCTCGCTGCCCCGGCGCAGCAGGGCCTCGAAGCGCCACGCGTCCACCCGGTCGTCGGGCAGGCGCAGCGCGTAGCCGGGCGCGGCCGAGACCACCACCGTCGCCGGGGTGCGGGGCGCCCGGCCCGGCTCGAGCGCCCGGCGCAGGTTGGAGACGTAGACCTGCAGCGCGGCGAGCGCCTTCGGGGGCGGCTCGCCCTGCCAGAGGTCGTCGATGAAGCGGTCGGTCGGCACGACGTGCCCGCCGGCGGCGACTAGGCGCGCCAGGACCGCGCGCTGCCGCGGCCCGCCCGCGTCCACGGGCGCGCCGCCGACCTCGGTGCGCAGCGGCCCGAGCACGGCGATTCGGACGGCCGGCGCCGGCTCAGTCACGACGGGTCACGATCACGGTTCACTCACGTCAGGTCGGGCGGCGACGCGCATCGCGATGGCCGGCGGAGCAGGACACAACCATCGGATCACGGACGACGAGCCGCGAACAACGGGACCGCAGAGATCGGACACCCGCGAACGGTCGCCGCGTCAGTGCGACAGCGAGCTGACCGGCCCGCCGTCGCCCCGGTCAACCCGTCGGTACCACACCCACCCGCCGATCCCGCTGCTGCCGCGCGTCGTCGGCGGGACAGCGGCCCCGCAGGACGTACCGGTCGAGGAACTGCGCCACGGCGTCACGCACCGGCAACGGCGCGCCACGGCGGGCGAGGACCGACTGCGCCGCGCTGAAAAAGGCCAGCGCCGCGGCGGCGAGCGCCGGATCGGCGAGGCCGTCGCGGGCGGCGCCGAGCCAGTCGCGGTGCCGGCGCAGCGGCGAGCGCAGGTGCTCGGTGGCGTCGGCGGCGGCCTGTGCGCCCTCCGGGTCGTCGAGCAGGGCGGTGACGACCGCGACCGGGACGATCCAGTCGTCGCCGGCCTGCTGGTCGATCATCCGCAGCTCCAGGTAGCCGCGCGGTCGCACCGGCGGCACGAGTGTGCCGAGGTGCCGTTGGAGGTCGGTGAGCGTCACGGGCCGCGGGCCGTGCCCCCGCAGCCAGTCGCGCATGGTCAGCCCGCTCGGCACCAGCCAGCGGCCGCCGGCGCCGGTCTCGCCGGCCGGATCGTCCGGGTCCTCCAAGGCCGGCGCCACCATCACGACCTTCGCGGCGAGGGCGTAGCGGGCCCACGCGGTGCGCGGGTCGGCGCTGCGCCGTGGTGCGCGGGTGCGGCCGGCGTCGGTGCCGAAGCGCAGCGCCTGGCGATAGGAGGCCCAGCGCCGGCCGGTCTTGGTGACGTGCGGTGAGTTGGCGAAGGCGGCCATCATCACCGGGCCGATGGCGTCCGTGAGCCACCAGCGCCGCGCGAAGTGCGACCAGTCGTCGGTCTCGGGGCCGTTCCCGTCGGTACCCGAGTCGAGACACACCTGGATCGAGGCGGAGTTGGTCATCACGGTGCGCCCGCGCGTGCCCGCCCGGTCGTGGTACTCGGCCAGGGCCACGTACCGCGGGTGATCCGTCACCAGGCGCGGCCGGCGCACGGTGTCCAGGCCGGTGCCGTCGAGGTGCAGTCCGTGCTCGGCCAGCGTGGCGCGCACCAGCGCCAGGTCGCCCGCGACGGCGCTCGCGCACTCGGTCAGCGAGGCGCCGACGGCGCTGGACAGCTCCAGCTGCCCGCCGGGCTCGACGGTGACCGCGCTGCCGCCCGGCAGCGGGTTGCCCAGGTGGGCCAGGAGGCCGAGCAGCCGCGACGGCGACGGGCGGTGCAGGGGCCGGCGGGGATCGCGCACGCAGTACTCCAGCTCCACCCCGACGCGTCCGACCGGCCCGACCCGGAACCCGGCGGCGGCGACGTACGCGGCGGCGGTGGCCTCGGTGAGGAGGATGGCGGGTGTCGTTTCGTTCACGGCGGCCTCCCGGACGAAGGGTGCGTGCTACCCAGGCTGGTGTTGTGGTGGCGAAAAGCGAACGTTCGGGTGCATGGTGCGGCGGCGGGCCCGACCGGCGGCGGCGTGCCGGGCGAGGTGCACTCAATTAGGAGGTCAGCGGGGCGTTCTGTCCAGGGTCGGAGGACAACGCGCGATGAACACTCGATGGGAAGCCGCTGGATGCCAGCAAGATCCTGTCTTTCCCGCCTCGAGAACGCGCTTCTGGCCGCGCCGCCGCTGCTGTGCCCGGTCGGCGGGCGGCGCGGGAATGGCGGCCGGCGATGTGCGTGGCCCGCTCGCTGGGCCGCGGCGATCAACTCGATGTTCGGGCGCATGACCCGCAGGACGCCGAACGGCGGTCGCTCGGCGTCCTGCCGGCCCTGCGGGGCTTCGGCGGCGACGGGCGGCCGCTACCAGGGGCTGGCGAAGTCCTGGGTCCAGAAGGGCACGCCGCGGGAGTTGTACGCCACGGCCACGCCCACGTTGCGGAATCGGCAGTTGAGGATGTTCGCCCGGTGGCCGGGACTGTTCATCCACGCGTTCATGACGGTTTGCGCGTCCGGCTGGCCCCAGGCGATGTTCTCGCCGTAGGTGGACCAGCGGTAGCCGGCGTCTCGCACCCTGGTGCCGGGCGAGCCGCCGGCCGGTGAACCGTGCGAGAAGTAGCCACGTCCGGCCATATCTCGCGAGTGCTGCCACGCGGCGTAGTTCAGGCGCGGGCTCTGCGTGACCGGCCCGCAGCCGGCTCGCGCACGCATGCTGTTGGTGATGGCGACGACCCCGCGGACCATGCCGTAGTCGGCTGCGAAGGCCGGCGCGGCCTGGACGGCCGCGCCCGCGGCGACCGCACCCGCGAGGAGCGTCACGGCGACACCCTTCCGGAATCCCATCTCACCTCCACGAAGTAGGTCGGATGGCCTGAAAGTACGCAGGATCCGGCTGCTCGGGCGGAGTCTGCGAAAAGTCCGGCTCTTGCACCATTGATGCGCTAGGGCGCGCTCGCTATGGCCACCGCGCGGCCGGACAGTTCACCCGTCCGGGTGACATCGCGGGTCCGGCGCGATCGCGGCCGATTCGGCAGGCCGAGCCGGTCCGCGCGCTCGAACCCGGCCGCGGGCAGGGCCGCGCGTACGGCCGCGGCGTCCATCGTGGACAGATCGACGAACCGCACCGGGCCGGCCGGCGCGCTCGCCGCGGGTTCCGTCCGGTGCATGGACGTCGACCCGGACCTCCGCTACCTGGCGCACCGTGCGGGGCGGCGGCCTCGGCGGGTCGCGGCACGCCGTGCGGGAATCTCCGGGGCGCTCGGTGGCGGCGCGGGTAGCGTGGGAACCGCACGGCTCGTGGCGCTCTTGGGGGAGACGCATGAAGATCGGCATCATCGGGTCCGGGCACGTCGGCGGCACGCTTACCCGCCGCTGGCGCGAGCTCGGGCACGACGTCACCGTCGCCAACTCGCGCGGGCCCGGCTCGCTCGCGGGCCTGGCCGCCGAGACCGGCGCGAGCGCCGGCACCGTGGCCGAGGCCGCCCGCGCGGAGCTGGTCGTCCTGGCCGTACCGCTGCGGGTCGTCCCCGGCCTGCCCGCCGCCGACCTGGCGGACCGTGTGGTCATCGACGCCGACAACTACTATCCGGCCCGCGACGGCCGCATCGCCGAGATCGAGGCCGGGACCACGTCCAGCCGCTGGACGGCCGACCACCTGCCCGGCGCCCAGCTGGTGAAGGTCTTCAACACCATCCAGTCGGGGCACCTGCTCAGCCGGGGCCGCCCGCCCGGCGGGCAGGGCCGCATCGCGCTGCCCGTGGCCGCCGACGACGCCACCGCCAAGCGGCTCGTCATGGGGCTGGTCGACGAGCTCGGCTTCGACCCGGTCGACGCGGGCGGGCTCGACGACAGCTGGCGGCAGGAGCCGGGCACGCCCGTGTACGGCACCGACCGCGACGCCGCCGGGGTCCTCGCCGGCCTCGCCGCCGCCGACCGCTGAGGGCCGCCGTGGCGTTCCTGGTGGAGATGCCGGACGGGGGCTACCTCGAGGTCGAGGAGCGCGACGACGTGGCCCCCGGCGACGAGCGCGTCATCGGCGTGCTCGCCGCCTCGCCGCTGGAGGGCACCAGCCTGATCACGTTCGGCGCCGCGGTGCGCACCGGCCTCGCCGAGCAGGAGCAGGACGACTTCGCCGACTGGGTGTACGACCGGGTGGTGATGTTCGCCGAGGTCGGCGGGGCGATCGACGGCTGGCTGGGCCGCGACGACGGGACGTGGGAGATTCACGCCTACCGCGGGACGGCCTGACGGCACCCGGGGCATGCCCGCAGCGCATAACGCATTCGTCGCACGCCGAAACCCATGATTTCATGGCCGGATGCAACCGATCACCTTTCGCCTGGCCGCCGCCGCAGACGTGCCCGCCCTGGTCAGCCTGGTCCATTCCGCGTACCGCGGCGACGCCAGCCGCGCCGGCTGGACCACCGAGGCCGACCTGCTCGACGGCCAGCGCACCGACCCGGAGATGGTCGCCGCGGCGATCGCCGACCCGGCCTCCCTGGTGCTGCTGGCCGAGGCCGACGGCGCGCCCGTCGCCTGCTGCCAGCTGGAGCGGCGCGACGGCTACGCGTACTTCGGCATGTTCGCCGTCGACCCGGTCCGCCAGGGCGGCGGCCTCGGTGCGTCCGTCCTCGCCGAGGCCGAGCGCCACGCCCGCGACGCGTGGGGATCCGCCGAGCTGCGGATGTCGGTCATCGTGCAGCGCGAGGATCTCATCGCGTGGTACGTGCGCCGCGGCTACGCCCGCACCGGCGAGATCAGCCCCTTCCCGTACGGCGACGAGCGCTTCGGCAACCCCCGCCGCCCGGACCTGGCGTTCGAGACCCTCACGAAGCGGCTGGCGTGACCGGTCCGGAGCGAAGCGGAGGTCTCGGCATGACCGTGTGGGAGTGGGACGAGACGCTGTTCGCCGGCAGCGCCGCCCACTACGGCGTCGGCCGGCTGCCCTACCCGCCCCGGCTGGCCGAGGCGATCCGCGACGAACTCGGCCTCGACGGCACCGGGCGGCTGCTCGACGTCGGCTGCGGGCCGGGGTCGCTGACGGCCCTCCTGGCCCCGCACTTCGCCGCCGCGGTCGGGGTCGACGCCGACCGGGAGATGATCGCGGAGGCGGCCCGGCGGGTGCCTGGCGTGGACTGGCGCGTGCTGAGGGCCGAGGAGCTGCCCGCGGACCTCGGCGAGTTCCGGGTCGCCACCTTCGCGCAGTCGTTCCACTGGATGGATCAGCCGCTGGTCGCCGAGCGGGTCCGCGGCATGCTCCGACCCGGCGGCGCCTGGGTGCACGTGGGGGCCACCACGCATCGCGGCCTCGACGGCGCCGGCGCCCACGACGCGCTGCCGCACCCGCGCCCGCCGTGGGACGAGGTCGACGCGCTCGTGCGCGAGTACCTCGGGCCGGTCCGCCGGGCCGGGCGCGGCACCCTGCCGCACGGCACGCCCGGCGGCGAGGAGGACGTGATGCGCGCCGCCGGTTACCGCGGCCCGCGGCGGCTGATCGCCTGGCCGGGCGGCGTGGCCGAGCGCGGCGCCGACGAGCTGGTCTCCTCGGTGTACTCGCAGTCGTTCTCCACCCCGCACCTGTTCGGCGAGCGCCGCGGCGCGTTCGAGGCCGATCTGCGCCGGCTGCTGACCGCGGCGTCGCCGTCGGGCCGCTTCGCCGAGCGCACCCGCGAGATCGAGGTCGTGATCTGGCGCCCCTGACCGGTCGCGCCGGCTGACGGCCCTCAGCCGGCCAGGGCGGCCTCGACCGCGTCGCGCAGCCTCGTCGCGGGCCGGACGAGCAGCCGCGCCAGGTCGTCCGTCTGCCGCTCCAGCACCCCGGCGCGGGCCAGGCCGTGCAGGAAGCCCATCGGGCCGGCCGGGGGCTCCTCGCGGTGCGCGACGGGGCTCCCGGAGACCTCGGACAGCACCGCGGCGAGCTCCGGGAACGTCCACAGTGGGCCGGTGAGGTCGTATCCGCGGCCGTCGTGCCCGTCGCCGGTCAGCACCGCCGCGGCCGCCTCGGCCAGGTCGTGGCGCGTGGCGGTGTTGAGGCCGCGGCCGCCTGTGCCGCCGGTCAGCTCGCCGGCCGCGACCGCCGCGCGCAGCCCCGGGTGCACGAACGCGTCGGTGTAGAACGGGTTGCGCAGCATCGTGTACGGCAGGCCGCTGTCGCGGATCGCGAGCTCGGTGGCGTGGTGCGCCTCGGTGAGCCCGCCCGCCTCCGCGTCCGCGCCGAGAAAGCTCGTGTAGGCGACCGCGCCGACGCCGGCCTTCGAGGCCGCCCCGATCGCGTCGCGGTGCTGGGCGGTGCGCCGCCCGGCGTCCAGCTCGGGCGAGGAGATCAGCAGGAGCCGGTTGACACCGGCGAGCGCCTCGGCCAGGCCGCCGGGCTCGTCGTAGTCGCCCCGCCGCACGGTGACCCCACGCTCGGCGAGGTCCGCGACGCGGGCCGGGTCACGCACGACAGCGACGATCCGCCCGGCCGGCACCAGGTCGAGCAGGCGCCGCACGACGAGCCGGCCGAGGGCGCCCGAGGCGCCGGTGACCGCGATGGAGTCCGATGGCACGCGCCAAGACTCGCCGCGTCCGGCCCGCCCGTCAATCGATTTCACGAGCGCCTGTCCGCAGGCGGTGGCGCGGTCTGCGTACCTTCGATGGCGTGACCGAGCCTGTAGAGACCGAATCCGACGTTCGCGAGGACGGCCCTCCCGCCGGGTTGTGGGCGAAGATGAAGGCCGACCCCGAATACGCGCCGGAGCACCTCGCCCTGGAGGCGGTCACGCGGCTGGGCCCGAAGATGGCCGCCGAACTGGAGAAGCTCAGGGGCCAGAATCCCGGCGCCCCGCCCGACGCGCTCGCCGACATGATCGTCCATCGGTACGTCAACCAGTCCCGGCTGTCCGGCGCGGTCTCCGGCGCCGTCCCGCTCGCCGGCGCCGTCCTCGACGTCGGTGTCCTCGCCTGGACCCAGGCGCGGATGGTCCTCATGCTCGCCGCGAACTACGGCGCCGACCCCGCCCACGCCGATCGGGCCGTGGACCTGCTCGTGCTGCAGGGGATCCACAAGTACACCCAGACCGCACGCACGGCCCTCGCGGTGGCCCGCGGCCAGGAGCGCATCGGGGCGCTGCTGCCGGCCGAGCGGCCCGAGGCGCGCAACGCGCTCGTGCGGCTGGCGCTGAAGCTCGCCCAGATGGCGGGCGTGCGCGCGGCGAAGAAGATGGCCGCCAAGCTCATCCCCGGCGCCGCGATCGTCCTCGGCGGCGTCACCAACGGCAACGCGACCCGCGCCCTGGGCGGCCGCGCGATCGGCCTGTACCGCCGCCCGCCGCTGCCGCATGCTCACGTGCCCCGGCAGCTGCCGCCGGGCGCCGGAGGTCAATCCCAGCAGAGGCAGAACGGCTTGCCGGCCGGGTCGGCGTAGACGCGCCAGTTCGCCCCGCCGGAGGCCAGCGAGGCGGCGCCGAGCTTCAGCACCGCGGCCCCGGCCGCGTCGATGTCGTCGACCGTGACGTCGAGGTGGACCTGCTGCGGATACGCGGGGTCGGGCCACCGCGGCGCGTAGTACTCGGCGATCTGCTGGAACCTCACCGGCTGCGCCCCGTCCTCGCCGCTCATCATGCCGGACGGAGCCGCGCGGCTGGACTGTGGCGTGCGTGGCCCCGATCGGGTGCGGCGTCAGGAGGTGCGGGACGGGCGCGGTTTGCCTTCCGGGTGCTGGTCGCTGCCGCCGTTGCCCCGCTCACGCTGGCGCATCAGCGCGAGGTCGGTGATCCTGGTCGCGGTCGCCGTGTCGCCGGAGACCAGGCCGACGATCGTGACCGTGTCGCCGGTCTTCACGTCCGTTATCTTCGCCGTCCCGTTGCCGACCCGCGTGCTCTCGCCGACGACGAACGTGGTGGCGTGACCGTCCTCGCTCTTCGCGGTGATCGAGGTGGCGCTCACCGCCGTGACGGTGCCCGTCTGGAGGCGATGCGTGACGTACTGCCCGTCGCCCTTCTTGACCACGAAGTCCCCGTGCAGCATGCCGCCGAACGCGCCCGCGCCGCCACGGCCGAACCCGCGGTGGCCTTGGAAGTCCTTGCCGCCGGGCTTGTCCTGGCCGTTGCCGCTCGGCCCGCCGTACCCGCCCGGACCCCGCCCGTCCTGGACGGCGCTGCTACCGGTCGCGGCCTGTGCGACGGCCACGCCCCCGCCGACCACGATGACGGCGGAGACCGCGGCGACGATGCCGAGCTTGAGCCGCGACGACCGCAGCACCGGCACGCCCGGGCCGCCGGTCGGTGGAGCCGGCGGCGTCGGCTCGGGTGCCGCGGGGTGCGCCGGTCCGGTGTTCGGTGTGTCCTCGTGCGCAGAGCTCATCGCGCGTACTCCTCCAGTTTCGGGTCCATCTCCTCGACCGTGCACGTCGCAGCTGTGGCCGCAATCCCGTGGACCTGCCAAGTGGCTGTGAATCGCGGCGGCGGGCCCGGCCCCGGGGTCTCGGTGCGGACGTGGAACCGTAACGAACCGCGGTTACCTTACTCCGATGAGCGAGGTCGTCTCCCTGGCACGCGAGCTGATCCGGTTCGACACCACCAACACCGACGACCCGTCCACCGGCACGGGGGAGCGCGCCGCGGCCGAGTTCGTGGCCGAGCGGCTGTCGGAGGCCGGGTTCGAGCCCGTCTATCTCGAGCCGGCGCCCGGGCGGGGCAACGTCGTCGTGCGGCTGCCCGGCGCCGATCCCTCGCGGGGTGCCCTGCTCGTGCACGGGCACCTCGACGTCGTGCCCGCGGACGCGTTCGAGTGGTCGGTGCCGCCGTTCGAGGGGGAGATCCGCGACGGGTACCTCTGGGGTCGCGGCGCCATCGACATGAAGCACATGGTGGCCATGAGCCTCGCCGTCGCCCGGCGGTTCAAGCGTGACGGGATCGTTCCGCCGCGTGACATCGTGTTCGCGTTTCTCGCCGACGAGGAGGCGGGGGGCGGGCAGGGCGCGGGGTGGCTGGTCGATCACCGTCCGGAGCTGTTCGACGGCGTCACCGAGGCGGTCAGCGAGGTCGGTGGCTTCTCCTACACCGTGCGTGACGGCGTGCGCGCGTACCTCGTGGAGACCGCCGAGAAGGGCGTCATGTGGCTGCGGCTCAAGGTCCGCGGTACCGCCGGCCATGGCTCGATGGTGCACACCGACAATGCCGTGGCGAAGCTCGCCGCCGCGTTGACCCGGCTGGAGGAGCACCGGTTCCCGCTCGTGCTCACCGAGCCCGTCCGTGACTTCCTCGCCGGCGTGGCCGAGCTGACCGGGGTGGAGTTCGACCCCGACGATCCCGAGGCCGCGGTCGCCCGGCTCGGATCGCTCGCGCGCATGATCGGCGCGACACTGCGTGACACCGCGAACACGACGATGCTCTCGGCCGGGTACAAGGCGAACGTCGTGCCCTCCGTCGCCGAGGCGACCGTCGACGGCCGGATGCTGCCCGGCCGCGAGGCGGCGTTCGAGCGCGAGCTCGCCGAGGTGCTCGGGCCCGAGGTCGAGATGGACTGGGACTCGATGCCGCCGGTGCGGACGAGCTTCGACGGTCGGCTGGTCGACGCGATGGCGGCCGCGATCGAGGCGGAGGACCCAGGCGCGCGGGTGCTGCCGTACATGCTCTCGGCCGGCACCGACGCGAAGTCGTTCCAGCGCCTGGGCATCCGTCACTTCGGGTTCGCCCCGCTGCGCCTCCCGCCGGGCCTGGACTTCACGGCCCTGTTCCACGGCGTCGACGAGCGCGTTCCGATCGACGGCCTCGAGTTCGGCGAGCGCGTCCTGGCCCGCCTGCTGCGATCCTGCTGACCGCGACGCCCCGCGGGCCGAACCCGGGTCAGACGCGGAAGGACAGGCGCGTCGTGCCGATCATGATCTCGTCGCCGGGGGTGAGGGTCACCGAGTCGACGCGGTGGCCGTTCACCAGCGAGCCGTTCGCCGAGCCCAGGTCCGTCAGCACCGCGCGGTTGCCGTCGTACTCCACGCGGGCGTGCTGGCGGGACGCGCCCACGTCGGCCAGGCGCAGCGTCGCCTGCTCGCCGCGGCCGATGATCGTCGTGCCCCGCGTCAGCGGGAAGTTCTGGCCGTCCGCGGTGACCAGCCGTACGCCGCTGCCCTCACCCGCGACGATCTGTCCGCCCGTGTACACCTGCGCGGCGACCCGGAACAGGCCGGTGTTGAGATCGTCACCGCGGGTGATCTCGACGACGATGTCGCCGTAGACGGCCCAGCCCCGCTCGCCGACGTACTCGGCCTGCGACTGGGCCAGCTCCTGCGCCAGCGCGGCGGCGAACGGCGCCAGCCGGCTGTGGTCGGCGGGGGCCAGGGCGACCATGTACCGGTTGGGGACGAGGATGCGCCCGCCCGTCATCTGCGTCTGGTTGGCGCTGGCCTCGCCCTGCATCGCGTTGAGGATCTCGACCGGGTGCACGACGCCCTTGAACACCTTCGCGAAGGTGCCTTCCACCATGCCTTCCAGCCGCTTCTCGAACCGCTGCAGCGCGCCCAACTCGTCCCCCTCGGACAATCCACCGATACGCACGGATGGTGTACCACGGTAGTCAGGCGGTGACAGTCGTGGGCGCGACGCGGGGAGTCCCCGTGACCCACGTCATGGCCGGGTTGACCGCGAGCGAGCCGAGGACGAACGGTGCTGGCCACGCCACCGGAGGAGGTGCGCCGTGACATCCTCGTCACCGAGGGTTCGCTGCCCCTCGCGCCGCTCGCGCGGGCCGTGGCCGACGACCCGGGTGCGGTGTATCCGGCGCGGGCGGTCGGCACGCTCTGGGAGGGCCTCGGCCGGTCCGGCTCAGGTGTGACGGACGGTGATCGCGCGGATGCGCTCAGTGTGGTGCTTGGGGCTGGCGCGGGCCCGGCTGCTGGAACTGCTGCGGGCACCGGGGACGACGTCGTAACCGGCAGGGGCGGGCCGTGTACTACCTGTGCACGGCGCTCGGCCTGGCCCTGCTCGACGGCGATTTCTGAGAGTTGGCTGAGACTGCAACGATCGCCGTCCCAAATCCGTCTTCAAGGACGAAACACGGACGCACAGTTCGGGGGGATATTGTGACGCGCCGAGGGATCGTTGGTGTCGGGGAGTGGTATGGCGAAGAAGCGTGGGAAGAAAGACCCGTTGTGGGCGCGGTTGTCCCTGATTTCCGGGGCATTACTGCTGCTCGTCACCGGCGGCACCCTCGTTGGTGGCAATCTGTTGCTGAACCACTACAGCGACCAGATCACCCAGGAGGGCGGCCTCGGCGACGCAGCGGCGGCCGGCACGAACATCGACGGGCCGATCAACCTGCTCCTCGTCGGCATCGACGAGCGCATCGGTAACGAGGCGATGGGCGCGCGTGCCGACTCGATCATCGTCGCGCACGTGCCGGCGACGCACGACGCGGTGTACATGATGTCGATCCCGCGTGACACGCGGGTGCGGATCCCGTCAAGCCCGAAAACCAAGTATCCCGGCGGCACCGACAAGATCAACGCGGCGTTCCAGTTCGGGTACCAGAACGGCGGCGGTCGCGCCGGCGGCATGGAGCTGCTCGCCAACACCGTCAACCAAATGTCCGGCGGGCTGACGTTCAACGGTGCCGCGATCGTCAACTTCGACGGGTTCCGCGGCCTGGTCCACGCGCTCGACGGCGTGCACATGTGCGTCGACGAGAAGGTGACTTCGATCCACGTCGGCCGGGACAAGCGGACGGGCGAGTGGGGAAAGACCATGCCGTACAACTTCACCCCCGACGGCAACCCGACGACGCTGAAGCCGCACATGGAGCCGAAGGTGTACGAGGTCGGCTGTCGCGACTTCCTCCCGTGGGAGGCCTTGGACTACGTCCGCCAGCGCGACAAGCTGGAGCACAGCGACGGCGACTACGGCCGCCAGCGCCACCAGCAGCAGTTCATCAAGGCGATGGTCAAGAAGGCCACCAGCGCCGGCGTGATCACCAACCCGATCAAGGTCAACGAGGTGCTCAGCTCGGTCGGCAAGGCGGTGACGTTCTACAGAGGACGCGTCGAACTCGTGGACTGGATCTTCACGCTCAAGGGCATCGACCCGGACAAGATGGTCACGCTGCGCACCAACAACGGCCAGTACAACCCTGAGAAAATCAACGGTCAGTTGTTCGAGAGTCTCGACCAGACCGCGAAGGACCTGTTGAAGGCATTCAAGGATGACACGGTCGCCCAGTTCGTGGCCGCCCATCCGGAGATGATCGCCAACGAGGCCTCGGCGCCGGCCTCGAACCCGTCGAACTCGGGCCGCTGACCGGCCATATCCGCTCCCCCGCGCCCCCGCCCACGGGCGGGGCCGCACCGGCGGGGCCGCACCGGTGCTGTCGCTCGCCGTCGGGACGGCGGCGGCCCTCGCCGCGCCGCTGGCGTCTACCATCAACCCGTGGCCGGGAGCCGCTGATGCCGCCGCCGATGACCGGAAGCCGCCGCATCGACTGGGCCGCGCTGCCGCCCGGGGTCCGGGCCGCCGTCGAGGATCTGCTCGGCGGCGCGGTCGTCGACGCGGTGAGCCTGGCCGGCGGCTTCTCGGAGGGCGTCGCCGCCCGGCTGCGCCTCGCCGACGGCCGGGACGCGTTCCTCAAGGCGGTCAGCGCGCGGACCGCGCCCGCCGTCGCCGGGTTTCACCGCCGGGAGGCCGTGGTCACCGGTCTGCTGCCGCCCGCGGTCCCGGTCCCGCGCCTGCTCGGCAGCCACGACGACGGCAACTGGGTGGCCCTGTTGTTCGAGCACGCCGACGGGGCGCTGCCGGCCCAGCCGTGGCGCCCCGGCGACCTCGAGCGGGTGCTGGCGGCGGCGACCGCCATGGCGCACGCGCTCACCCCCTCGCCCATCGACGCCTCCGCCGCGGCCCGGCCCCGCCTCGGCGGCTGGCCCAGCCTCACCGGCCGCGACGAGCTTGCGGCGCTGGCCCGCCTGTCGCCGTGGGCGGCCGGCCACCTCGACGAGCTGATCGGGCTCGAGGCCGCAAGCGCCGCGACCCTGGCCGGCGACACGC
Organism: Dactylosporangium sp. NPDC000555; assembly: GCF_040300025.1. Lineage (NCBI taxonomy): Bacteria > Bacillati > Actinomycetota > Actinomycetes > Micromonosporales > Micromonosporaceae > Dactylosporangium > Dactylosporangium sp. NPDC000555. The sequence goes on from NZ_JBEPDB010000110.1 coordinate 21,530, forward strand.
TGCTGCACGGCGACCTGTACCCGTTCAACGTCCTGCTCTCGGCGGGGCGGGTGCACGTCGTCGACTGGCCCCACGCCTGGGTCGGCGCCGCGCACTGCGACGTGCTGACCCTGCTGGCCGGCGCGGTGCTCGGCGGCCTGGACCCGCGGCCGTACGCCGAGACGAACCCGCTCACCCGGCGCCTGCACCCGCACGAGATCGACACGTTCCTGGCCGCCCACGCCGGCTTCCTCATGCGGCTGGCCGTGACGGCCGGCCCGGCGGCGGACCCGCACCTGACCGGCATGGCCGCCGCGCTCGGCCGCGCCTCCCTGCGGTGGCTGCGGCGCCGCACGAGCTGACGCGCCCGGCTCGCCCGGAGATGCGATGATGGCGGGATGGTCGACGGTCCGGACGTCCTGCCCCCGGCCGACGTCCTCGCCATACTCGACGCCGACCCGCAGGGCTGGGCGTTCGCCCGCGCGGTGCGCGACGCCGCGACCGGCGAGATCGAGGACTTCGAGCTGGCGTACCTCAATGAGGCCGGCGCCGGCTACCTGGGCCGGCCCCGTGCGGAGCTCATCGGCGGGCGCTACCGGCACATGTGGCCGGACACGATCAACGACGCGACGATGCCGCTGTACCGCAAGGTCGTCGAGGGCCGCGAGCCGGCCACGCGCACCGTCTACTACGACCGGCCCAACGTCTCGGGCCATTTCGAACTGTGGATCGGCCCCAGCGGCGACGGCTTCGGGGTGCGCTTCGTCGACCTGCGCACCGTCACGCTCGGGCCGCAGTCGGCGGGCGGGACCCGGCTCTACGACGTGCTCGACGCCGCGTTCGACGGCTTCATGCTGCTGCGCGCGATACGCGGCCCCGACGGTGGCGTGCGGGACTTCGTGTGCGAGTACGTCAACCGGATCGGCGCCGGGCTGACCGGCCGGCCGGCCGAGGAGACCATCGGGCGGCACTGGAGCGAGCTGACCGACCCGGAGAAGGACTGGGGCCTCAGCGGGCGCTGGCGGACGGTGGTGGAGACGGGGGAGCCGTGGCGCGGGCAGCTGCGCTATGCCAGCGGCCAGGTGTGGGAGATCAACGCGGCGCGGGCCGACGCCGGATCCGTCACCGTGTCGTTCCGGGACGTGACCGATCGGGCACTGCAACAGGAGCGGGTCGAGCAGAGCATGGCCCAGGCGCGGCGGGCCGCGCAACGCAACGCCGCGCTGCAGGCGGTCACCTCGGCGCTGGTCGCGGCCAGCACCGCCGCCGACGTCTACGCGGCGATCGGCTCGGTGCTGCGCCCCTCGGCCGGCGGGCAGGGCCTGGCGCTGCTGCTGCGCCGCGACGACCAACTGGTGCTCGCCTATCACGCCGGCTACGAGCCGCGGGTGGTCGAGCGGCTGCGGGAGGTACCGCTGACCCATCCCTATCCGGCGACGGAGGTGGCGCGCACCGGGCGGCCCCGCTACCTGAGCGACCTGGGCGAGTTCACCGCGGCGCAGGCGGCCGGCCCGGGCCGGGCGATCCCCAGCGGCGGCCGGCAGGCGTGGGCGTTCCTGCCCCTGGCCGTCGGCGGTGACGTGCTCGGCACGCTCGTCGTCGGGTACGGCACGCCGCGGGAGTTCGACGAGGACGAGCGCGCCAACCTCGCCGCCTTCACCGGGGTGTGCGCGCAGGCGATGCAGCGGGCGCTGCTGTTCGAGGCGCAGCTGTCGATCGCCGGCGAGCTGCAACGGGCGCTGCTGCCGGCCGAGCTGCCCGACGTGCCGGGGATGCGCCACGCGGCGCGCTACCTGCCGTGGACCCACGGCGCCGACGTCGGCGGGGACTGGTACGACATCATCCCGCTCGGCGGCGGCGTGGTCGCGGTCGTCATCGGCGACGTCGTCGGGCACAGCGCCACCGCCGCCGCGGTCATGGGCCAGGTCCGCAACGCGCTGCGCGCCTACGCCGCCGAGCGGCACAGCCCGGCCGTGGTCATGCAGCGGGTCAACCGGCTGCTGCTGGACCTGCAGCCCGACGCCGTGGCCACCTGCTGCTACCTGGAGCTGCACCTGGCCGAGGGCACCGCGACCGCGGTCCTGGCCGGGCACCCGCCGCCGGTGCTGCGGGCCGGCGCCGAGGTCGGCACGCTCGCGCTGCGTCCCGCCCCGCCGCTGGGCGTCAGCGCCGACGTCGCCTTCGTCGAGACCACGTTCCTGGTGCCCGGCGGCGCCAACCTGCTGCTGTACACCGACGGCCTGGTGGAGGACCGCCGCTGCCACCTCGACGAAGGCCTGGCGGAGCTGCTGGCCGCGGTCCGGGCCGCCCCTTCCACCGACCCGAACCGCATGCTCGACCACGTCCTCGCCGCGGATGTCGGCCCGCGGCCCCGCACCGACGACGTGGCGCTGGTGTGCCTCGCCGTCGACTGCCGCGTGGAGCCGGCCGGCGGCGTGCGCCCGGCCGCCCAGCGGCGCTTCCGCGGCGACGCGATCAGCGCGTCCGCGGCCCGCCGCTTCGCCGCCGACGTGCTCATCGCGTGGGGCGAGCACCGCCTCGTCGACGACGCCCTGCTGCTGCTCGACGAGGTCATCACCAATGCCATCCAGCACACCGTCGGCGCCGTCGTGGTGCGCCTGGAGCTGGGCCCCCGGCGCCTGCGGGTGTCGGTCGCCGACCGCAGCGATCGGCTGCCGAACCCGCGTGCGGCCGGCGCCGACAGCGAGAACGGCCGCGGGCTGCTCATCGTCGCCTCCCTGTCCACCGCGTGGGGCACGCAGCCCAACCCGGCCGGCGGCAAGGAGGTCTGGTTCGAGATCGCCCGACCGGCCTGACCGGAGACCCGGTCCTGGCGGGGCTGGGCGCGCGGCCCGGGCCCGAGCCGCGCGGCTACGCGCAGCGCTGATCGCCGCCGCCGGCGGCGGGGCCGAACCAGGCCGACAGCGCCGCGGCGAGGCCCTCGCCGCCCGCCCAGGCGACATAGCCGTCCGGGCGGACCAGCAACTCCCGGTCCGTGCCCGGAGCGAGGTCGACGCGGTCGGCCCAGGCCGCCGCGGCGGCGAGGGTCGCCGGGGCGCCGAACAGGACGGGGCGGGCGGCCGGCAGCGGCACCTCGGGCGCCCGCTCGCCCTGGTCCAGGCCGGTGACCATCGCGGCCAGCCGGCGGTTCGCGTCGTCGAGCGTGAGCAGGCCCGCCATGGTCTCGCGCAGCGCGTCGACGTGCGTGCCGGGCCGGGCCAGGGCCGTCTGCGCCCGGGTGTTGTCCAGCACCCGGGCGGCGACCGGGCGGCGCTCCGTCTCGTACGTGTCGAGCAGTCCGTCGCCGGCCAGTCCGCGCACGACCAGGGCGAGCTTCCAGCCCAGGTTCACCGCGTCCTGCAGGCCCGTGTTCAGGCCCTGCCCGCCG
>NZ_JBEPDB010000111.1:0-24769 GCF_040300025.1 Dactylosporangium sp. NPDC000555
GCCACCGCCCGCAAACACGGCGTCAACGCCCTCGACGCCCTCACCCAGCTCCACAACGGACAAGCCTGGACGCCCAAAACCAGCTGAACAGTTACCAAGATTCTTCTCCATGGTGAGGACTCCACGTGATCACATACCGTGCCATGGTCGACGTGCCCAAGGAACTGGTGGCCCATGCCACCGCGCTCGTGCTCACCCAATTCGAAAACCGAGACCTACGCAGTTCTCACTGAGATCACCTCAATGGGCTGCGGCGTACCCGGCCACGGTTCGCGGCGGCCGCGACCGTGCGGCCGCGGTGCGCCGTATGCTGACCGCCATGCTCGACAGGCCGCTGCTGTCCCGGGATCCGCGCGTTCGGCGCGTCGAAGGCGTGCACGGGCTCATCGCCGCGGGCGATGACGACGGCCTCGCCGCGGCGCTGGTCGACCTGGCCGCCGCCAACCACGACGAGTGGCACCTCGACGGCGCCGAGGCGCGCGACGCGGTGCGCGCACTGCCCGCCGGCCGCCGGCACGCGCTCGTCCTGCGCCTCGTCGACCGGGCCGCGGCCGGCGTCCCGCCGGTGCGCGTCGACGCCCTGCTCATCCACGCCGCCGAGGGCATCGGCCCGGACGCGCTGTCCTGGCGGGCCGCGCGCCACCTCTTGGACATCGCGGCCGCGAGCGAGACGATCCTGCCCGGCGTGCTGGCCGTCCTCGCACGGGTCGCCGAGCGCGAGACCGGGGTCGCCCCGCCCGCGCTGCTGGCCGTGATGCGGCGCACCGCCCAGGAGTACACCAAACGCTGGCCCGCCGACCTGTGGGCGCCGATCCAGCCGTGGCTTGCGCGCACCGCCGGCACCCTCAACGCCGGGGAGCCCTGGGCGGAGGCCGCCAACGCCCAGGCGCCGGCGGGGGACCTGCTGCCGCACGCCCTGGCCGCCTCCGGCGCGAGGCCGGCCGTGCGCTGGTCGAGCCGCGCCGTGCGGCTCACCGCCGACCTCGGCGGCGAGGAGTGCCGCGCGCTGATCCGCGGCTGGCTGGCCCTGGTGCCGCGCCCGCGCACGATCCCGCTGCGCCGGGCCGATCGCCGGGACCCGAACGAGGTGCCGGACCCGTACAACGCCCTGGCGCTGCGCGGCCTGCTGTACCTGCTGGCCGTGACGCCGCCGCACCCGGACGACGTGCCGGTCGTCGGGCGGCTCGCGCAGTACGCCGCGCAGAAGGTCCCCGGCCACGGCCCCCGCAGCCAGATGATCGTCCACGCCTGCGTCTACGCCCTGGAGCGCTTCAGCACCGTCCCCGCGCTGCGCGAACTGACCCGGCTCCGCTCGCTCGGCCAGCCCCCGGGCATCGCCGCCGCCCTGGCCGCCGCGATCGCGCGCCGCTCGGTCGCCCTGGGCGTCGACCCGGCCCGCCTCTGACCCCGCCGCGCACCGGACGGGAATGCGCGCGGCGGTGCGGGTGTCGTACCCGGCATGAGTTCACGGATCGTGTCCTGTGCCCGATGCCGCCAGCGCAACCGGGTGCCCGCCTCCGCCGCGGGCAAGCCGGTGTGCGGCAAGTGCCGGGAGGCGGTGGCGTGGATCGTCGACGCCGACGACGCGACCTTCGGCCAGGTGGCCGAGCGGTCCTCGACGCCGGTGCTGGTCGACCTGTGGGCGCCGTGGTGCGGACCGTGCCGGACGGTCGGGCCGGCGCTGGAACGGGTCGCCGGGGACCTCGCCGGCACCGTCAAGCTGGTCAAGGTCAACGTCGACAACTCGCCCAGGCTGTCGCGGCGGTTCGACGTGCGGGCCGTACCGACGCTGATGATCATCAAGGACGGCAAGGTCGTGGCGCGCCAGACCGGTGCCGCGTCGGCCGCCGCGCTGCGCTCGTGGGTCGAGCGGACCCTGGCGTCGGCGTCAGCGGCGAAACGGCCGTAGCGGGCGCCCCTCGGCGGACCCGCTACGCCCGGACGTCGCCGAACCGTACAGTGTCACGTGCGGGAGCGCCCCGGCCCGGCACCGGCCCGGGCGCCCCCGTCCCGGCCCGCGCCGGACGCCGATCGGGACCGGGACACTCCAGCCGGGTCAGCAGCCCTTCAGCACCCGCCCGCATCGGGCGGCGGCGGCCGGCGCGACGCTCGTGGCCAATCCGGCCGGGGTGTCGCCGATCGCCGTGTCGTTGAGCCAGATCACGTAGTCACCGCGCCGGACGGCGATGATGTCCGCGGTCACGGAGATGCCGACGGAGGCCGTACCGGTCATCCGGAGCCCGACGCTCTCGTCCCCGAGCCCCGCCGGCGGCTGCGTGGCCGCGAGCCGGAACCGCACCGAGACGCCCGCCAGCTGCTGGTCGAAGCTCTCGCACGCCGCCACCGTGCCGCGCAGCCGGTTCATCGCCTCCTTCGCGCCGCCGGCCGGGAACCGGACGATCGCGTCCGTGAGGTACGGGCCGGCGGCGCCCTTGGCGTACGTCACCGCGGCCGCGGTCGTATCGTCGGTCGTCATCGGCTCGAGGGCCGGGCAGCCGGGGAAGTTTCCACCGCCGATGTTCACCTTGCCGCTGTGGCCGGCCGCGGCCGCCACGGGGACGAATCCGGCCGGCACGTCGGCGTTGCCGAGCAGCCCGTCGCGGGGATCCTCGCTCATCCCGCCGCCGGACGGCGTGGTCCCCGGCGCCGCGCTGCCGGTCGCGCTGGGGCTCGGTACCGGGATCAAACTGCCGGCCGCGCCCGTCGCCGGGGCGGATGGGCTCGCGGTCGATCCGGAAGGGTTGCCGGGCAAGGGGCTTCGGGTGTCGGCGGCCGCCTCCAGGCCCGTGCCGGCGGGACGGCGCGGCCCCGGATCGGCGTTGGCGTGGGCGGAGCATCCGGTCAGGGCAAGCGCCCCGAGAACCAGCAGCACAGCCCCGTTCCTGCGATGCACCGCACGTCTCCTCTCCGCAGCGGCCGTATCAACCCCGACGCTACGGAGCCCGGCGCGCGGCCGTACCCGAAATTTCGTTTTCGGCCCACAATTGTGGGAAATTTCGGGCGATGCGCGGTACCGGTGACCAAGCACCGGTACAGCCGTTGAAGCGCCCGGGCCTCAGCCTGCGGCGGGTACCGCCCGGATCGGCGCGTGCCCGGTCGGGCCGAACGAGACGTTGTCGCTCGCCGTGACCGTCACGCCGCCGGCCTCGAAGCGGCACCGGTAGGTGCGCGCGAACGGGCCGTCGAGGTAGGCCACCCGGAACGTGTACTCGAACGGGTCGGTCCACCCGCCGGTGCTCGCCGTCGGCCAGTCGGTGTGCCACTCGCCGTCGCGGCAGACGTGCTCGTGGACGCCGGTCTCGTCCACGATGGTGACCAGACCGGGCGCGAAGGTGATCGCCCGGATCGTGGGCGGCCGCTCGTTGCTGGGCCGCCAGTCCAGCGGCTGCGAGCTGCGCGGGCGCTCCACCACGAACGTCCCGCCCGCCGCGGCCTCTGGCGAGCCGGGCGAGCCGCCGCGGATCGCGGGCACCGCCAGTCGCTCGAGCGCCGCGGCGTCGACCGTTTCCGTGTCGTGCAGCAGGTGCGCCCAGACCAGGTCGAGCACGGCCCGCATGTCGGCGACGCCGGCGGTGAGCGCGAGGACCGCGTCCTGCTCCGGCATGACGACGCAGAACTGGCCGAACGCGCCGTCGCCGCGGAACGCGCCGTGCCGGCAGCGCCAGAACTGCAAGCCGTACCCCTGGCGCCAGTCCTCGCTCTTGCCGGCCTCGGCGTTGGAGACGTGGAACCGGGTCGCCTCGGCCGCCCAGCCGCCGGGCAGGATGCCGCGCTCGTCGCGCAGGTACAGCTGGCCGAACCTGGCGACCTCGGATGTGCGCGCCGCCATGCCCCAGCCGCCGGTGTCGAGGCCCGCCGGGCACTGCTCCCACGTCACGTCCCCGAACCCGAGCGGGTCGAACAGCCGCGGCCGCAGATAGTCGACCAGCCGCCGGCCCGTGAGCTGCTGCACGATCGCGGCCACCATGTAGGTGGCGCCGCTGTTGTACACGAAGTGGGTGCCCGGCTCGCGCGTGACCGGCAGGTCCAGGAACGCGCCGGCCCAGTCGTCCCCGGAGCTGATCAGCGGCGTGGTGTCCACGACGTGCCCGGTGGTCATCGTGAGCAGGTGCCGCACGAGCATCCGCGGGTCACCGCGCCCGCCGAAGTACTTCGCGACCGGATCGTCGAGCGCCATCAGCCCCTCGGCGACCGCGAACCCGACGGCGGTGGACGTGAAACTCTTGCTGATCGAGAACAGCTGGTGCGGCACGTCACCGCGGTAGGGATGCCAGTATCCCTCGGCGACCACCTCCCCGCCGCGCATCAGCACCATGCCGTGCAGGGCGTCGACGCCCCGCTCGGCCGCGTCGAGAAAGGACCGCACACTCACAACCGCAGAGCCTAAACCCCGGTAGGGCTCGCTCCAAGGCGACGTTCGTGGACCGGCTCGCCGTCGATGAGGACCAGGTCGGCGCGCACGTCGTGCAGCGGGGTGTCCGGGGCGAACGGGTCGCGGTCGAGCACGACCAGGTCGGCCTGCTTGCCCGGGGTCAGGTCGCCGATCTGCGCGTCGAGGCCGCTCACGTACGCCGAGCCGGCCGTGTACGCGCGCAGCGCCTGCTCCAGGGTCAGCGCCTGCTCCGGCAGCATCGGCGTCCGCGCGTCCGGCCAGCCCGACTCGGCCGAGCCCGGCGGCTCCGTGCGGTGCACCGCCACGTGGATCGCCGGCCACGGGTCGGGAGTGCTCACCGGCCAGTCGCTGCCCGCCGCGAGCCGCCCGCCGGCCCGCGCGATGGCGCCGAACGGATACTGGTGCCCGGCCCGTTCGGGGCCGAAGTACGGCACGCACAGGGTGTCGTTCTGCTCGTGGTGGGTGGCCCAGAGCGCCTGGATGTTCGCCGTCACGCCGAGCGCGCCGAAGCGCGGCACGTCATCGGGGTGCACGACGTGCAGGTGCGCGATGTGGTGGCGGCCCGTGTTCCCGCTCGCGGCCACGGCGTCGAGGCACTCGCGCACCGCCCGGTCGCCGATCGCGTGGAAGTGCACCGCGAACCCGGCCCGGTCCAGCTCGGCGACGTGCTCCCGCAGCCTGGCCGGGTCCACATTGGACGTACCGCAGCCACCCGGACCCACGTAGGGCTCGAGCATGGCGGCGGTGAAGTTCTCGGCCACCCCGTCCTGCATGATCTTCACGATCCCGGCCCGGAACCGCGGCCCCGCCCCGGCCCGCGCCCGGCGCCGCACGAGCTCCGGGATCTGCTCGGCCCCGCGGTCGCGCTCCCACCACAGCGCCCCGGCCACCCGGGCCCGCAGCCGCCCCTCGCGGTCCGCCCGCAGATAGGTGCCGAGCTGGTCGCGGGCCCCGGCGTAGGCGCCGACGATGGCGTCCTGCCAGCCGGTGACGCCGAGGGAGAACAGGTACCGCTGCGCCTCCATCAGCGCGCGGTCGTAATCCTCGTCGGTGTCCTGCGGCAGGAGCGGCGCCACGAGGTCCATGGCCGCCTCGTGCAGCACCCCGGTCGGCGCGCCGCAGGGGTCCCGCTCGATGCGCCCGCCGGCCGGGTCCGGCGTGCGCGCGTCGATGCCGGCGCGTTCGAGCGCGGCCGAGCTGACCCAGGCCGAGTGGTGGTCCCGGTTGGGCAGGAAGACCGGCCGCCCCGGGGCGACGGCGTCGAGGTCCTCGCGGCGCGGCAGCCCGCCCGGGAACACCGACATCGACCACCCGCCGCCGGTGACCCACTCCCGCCCCGGTACGGCCGCGGCGTAGTCCCCGACGGCCCGCAGGTACCCGGCCCGGTCGTACAGCTGGGAGAGGTCGCACCGCAGGCGTTCGAGGGCCCCGCTGACCGGGTGTACGTGGGCGTCGTGGAAGCCGGGCATGAGCATCCGCGCCCCGAGCTCGACCACGTCGTAGCGCTCGCCGCCGAGCGCCGCCCGCACGTGGGCCTCGCCGCCGACGGCGAGGATGCGCCCGTCGCGCACGGCGAGCGCCTCGGCGCGCTCCCCGCCCAGACCGGTCCAGATCGGACCGCCGGTGAACATCAGCCCACCCATGCGCGCCTCCCGGGGTCTCAGCGGGTGCTGCCGAACCTACCGCGACCGGCGCCGGGCCGGCGATTGCTCGCCGGCCCGGCGGCATGCCGGTCAGACGCCGCGCAGCTCGCGGTCCCGCCACGCGGTGGCCCACGAGGTGCGGCCGTTGGTGCGCAACAGCGACCCCTCGTAGATGCGCGCGCCGACCAGCAGCGCGCCGGCGGTGGCCAGGGCGAGCAGCGCGAGGGCCACGAACGGCTCCCAGCCGGCCGCGTCGCCGCTGAACAGCCGCACCGGCATCGCGGTCGGCGCGGACAGCGGCACGTAGGACAGCACCCGCATGGTCACCGGGTTGCTGTTCAGGAACATCACCAGGAAGAACGGCAGCATGACCGCGAGCTGCACCGGCATGCTCGCGGTGTTGACGTCCTCGACCCGGTTGACCAGCGCGCCGACGGCGGCCCACAGCGACGCGAGCATGATGAAGCCGAGGACGAAGAACGGTACGAACCAGCTCATCGCCGGGGCCAGCAGCGGCAGCAGGTTGCCCGCGTCGTCGGTGAACTGGGCGCCGGCCACGCTCGCCACCGCTATCAGCGCCACCTGGGCCAGCGCCAGGATGCCGCCGGCGGCCACCTTGCCGATCAGCAGCGCCCGTACCGGCACGGCGGCGACCAGGATCTCGGCCATCCTGGTCTGTTTCTCCTCGGTCACGCTCTGCGCGATCTGGAGGCCGAAGGTGAGCGACGTGAAGAAGAAGACCAGCGCGAACAAGAACGGCACGAGGTACATGGCAAACGCGTCAACCGCATCAGGATTCAGCAGTCGTACCTCGGGAGCGGCCGACAGCGCCCGCACGACGTCGTCCGGCGCGGACTTCATCGCGAGCACCTCGGGCCGGGCGCCCTTGTCCACGACCGCGGCGTCGGCGTCCCCGTCACGCACCAGCCGCTCGGGGTCCTCGGCGACCTTCACCTTGAGGCCCGAGTCGCGCAGCCTGCCCTCGTACGGCGAGGACTGCGCCACCGCGACCGTGGACGGCCCGCCGGAGAGCACCGCCGGCAGGATCGTCAGGGCGGCCGCGAGCAACAGGAAGAACAGCGTGCTGAACAGGAACGTCTTGTCGCGCAGCTTGACCTTCAGCTCCCGCGCGGCGACGAGGCGGACGGCGTCGAGCAGGTTCATTGTGTCACCTCTCGGAAGATCTCGGCGAGCGACGGGACGACGGGGCCGAACGAGCGCACCGGGCCGCGGGACAGCGCCTCCCGGAGTACGAGCTGATCGTCGGCGCCCTCGGCGAGGTCGAAGACGGCCCGGTCGCCGTCCAGGTCGAGCAGCGTGACGCCCGGCTGGTCGCGCAGCCAGCCCGCGTCGCCGTCGACGTGCAGCTCGTAACGCGGCTGGGCGAACGAGGCCCGCAGCTCCGTCCGCGTGCCGGTGGCCCGGATCCGGCCGGCGCCGATGATGACGAGCTCGTCGCAGAGCCGCTCGACCACGTCGAGCTGGTGGCTGGAGAACAGCACCGGCACCCCGGCCGCGGTCCGCTCGCGCAGCACCGCCACGACGACGTCGACGGCGAGCGGGTCGAGACCGGAGAACGGCTCGTCGAGGACGAGCAGCATCGGGTCGTGCACGAGCGCCGCGGCGATCTGCGCGCGCTGCTGGTTGCCCAGCGAAAGCTGCTGCAGCTGGTCGTCGGCCCGAGCGCCCAGCCCGAGCCGGTCGAGCAGGTCCGTGACGTTGCGCCGCACCCGCTCCGGCGACAGGCCGTGCAGCCGCCCGAGGTAGATCAGCTGCTCGCGGACGCTCATCTTCGGGTACAGGCCGCGCTCCTCCGGCATGTACCCGATCCGCCGGCGGTCGTCCTTCGTCAGCGGCGCCCCGTGCCACGTGACCGTGCCCGCGTCGGCGGCCAGCACGCCGAGGATGATCCGCATGGTCGTGGTCTTGCCGGCCCCGTTGGCCCCGACGAACCCCGTCATCCGGCCGGCCCCGACGTCGAACGTGACGTCGGTCAGCACCTGCCGGTCGCCGAAGCGCCGGTCGACCCCTTTCAGTTGCAGTGCGTCGCTCATACAGATCACGCTAGGCGCCGCGGCCGCCCGGCGAATCCGGCTCGCGATCGACCCTCCGGGTCCGTCGCGCGACGGACCCCGCGCGCAGCGCGACGGACCCGCGTTCAACCGGGCACCAGGGTCTGTGGAACCGGCCCGGGTGCGGGATGATCGGGTGCGGGCGGAGGCGGGGGAGGTCGCGGTGCAGCGGTATGTCGAGGTCAATGGCGTGCGTACGTGGTACGACGAGCGTGGCACGGGTGAGCCGGTGGTGCTGCTGCACGGCGGGATCGTCGACTCGCGCTGCTTCGCCGGCAACCTGGACGCGCTGGCCGGATCGTTCCGGCTGTACCTGCCGGAGCGGCGCGGCCACGGGCACACCCCGGACCCGGGCGGTCCGCTCAGTCCGCAGCTGATGGCCGCGGACACGATCGCGTTTCTGCGGACCGTGGTGGGCGGACCCGCGGCACTGGTCGGCTACAGCGCGGGCGCGGTGGTGGCGCTGCTGACCGCGCTGGCCCGTCCGGACCTGGTGTCCCGGCTGGTGCTGATCAGCGGCGCGTTCCACCAGAACGGCTGGCTGCTGCCGCCCGCCTCGCCTGCGGACATCCCGCAGATCATTTACGACCAGCATGCCGAGGTGTCGCCGGACGGGCCCGGGCACCTGACGTCCGTCATCGAGCGGATCACCGCCTCGGCCGAGGCGGGCGACCTGGCGCTGACGGCGGCCGAGTTGCAAACGGTGGGCTGCCGCACGCTGGTGCTCGTCGGCGACGACGACGTCGTCGCCCTGGAGCACACGCTGGAGCTCTACCGCGGGCTGCCCGACGCCGAACTCGCTGTGGTGCCGGGCGCCACGCACATGCTGCTGAGCGAGAAGCCGCAGCTGTGCACCGGCCTGGTCGCGACGTTCCTGGGCGGGCCACCGGCACCGACGCACATGCCGATCCGCCGGGCCTGACTCAGCTCAGGGCGTCGGACCGGCGTTCAGCGCGACGGGCCCGGGGTGACCACGCCGTGCTCGTACGCGAACACGACCGCCGCCGTGCGGTCGCGCAGCCGCAGCTTCGTCAGCACCCGGCTGACGTGCGTCTTCACCGTGGCCTCGCCGAGGTGCAGGCGCACGGCGATCTCCGCGTTGGTCGCCCCGCCGGCCAGCTCGACGAGCACCTCCCGCTCCCGCGGCGTCAGGTCGCTCAGCCGCGCCTCCCCGCCGCCCCGCGCGGTGCCGCGCCCGGGCCGGGCGAACGCCGCGATGACCCGGCGGGTCAGCTCCGGCGCGAGCAGCGCGTCCCCGCGCGCCACGATCCGCACGGCGTCGATGAGCGCCTCGGGCGTACCGTTCTTGAGCAGGAACCCGCTGGCCCCGGCCTCCAGCGCCGCGAACAGGTAGTCGTCCCGGTCGAACGTGGTCAGCATGAGCACGGCGGGCGTCGACCCGGCGGCGGTGATCTCCCGCGTGGCGGCGAGCCCGTCGAGCCCCGGCATCTCGACGTCCATCAGCAGCACGTCGGCCTCGGTCGACGCCGCCAGCTCCACCGCCTGCCGCCCGTCCGCCGCCTCCCCGACGACGTGTAGGTCGTCCTCCGTCTCGAGGATGACCCGGAACCCGGTCCGGACGAGCTGATGGTCGTCTGCGAGCAGCACCCGAATCACGCCCGCACCATATACAGCCCCACGCTCTCGCCGAAATGCGGATCATGACCCGCGGGGCGGGGGTTCGGCGATCGTGACGTTCCCGCGCACGATCCGCCGGTCGTCGCCGGCCCCGGCGGCGAGCACCACAAGGCGCGGCACGGTCCCTGCCCGCCCCCCTGCGCCGTCGTCAGGTCGCCCGGCCCACGTCGGCCCGAGCGGCGAGGACCATGTCGCATGGGCGATCCCTCCACCGGGCACCGTCCCCAGGCCGGCGCCGCGGGATCGAGTGCTGGCCGCCAGCGGCGCCAAGGTGATGACGCGCCCGCTGGCGATGATCTCGATCTGGTCTGCCCCGGCTGTGGCGGCTAGCGGCCCGCGCGTGACGCAGTGCGGCCCGCTGTGCGATGTGACGTGTCGCCCGGCGGTGAGGTCGATCTGGTCTGCCCCGGCTGTGGCGGCTAGCGGCTCCCGCGTGACGCAGTGTGGCCCGCTGTGCGATGTGACGCGCCCGCTGGCGGTGATCTCGACCTGGTCCGCCCCGACCGTGGCGACCAGCGACCCCTGCGTGACGCAACGCGGCCCGCGGCGCGACATGCGCCTGCGCCGCCGTGATCGGGCGCAGGGCGGCCATCCGGGCACGGTCGAGGTCAGGTCGGTGCGGCGGCGGCGGTCGGGCTCGGCGCCGAGCGGTTCTGACGGCTCGGACGCGGTTGGGCTCGGCGCGGGCGGGTCGAGGCTCGGTCGCGGCTTCGGCGTGAGCGGGTTGGGCGCGGTCGGGTTGGGCGGGGCCGGGGCTCGGCGTGGTCGGGGTCAGGTGGGTGGGGCGGTCGCGGGTGCGCGGTGCAGTGGGAAGCGGGCTCGGACGCGGAAGCCGGGGGCGCCCTTGCGGGGGCCGGTCTCCAGGACACCGGCGTGGGCGGTGACGCGTTCACGCATGCCGATCAGACCCAGGCCGCCCGTCTGTTTGCGGGTCGAGCCGCGGCCGTCGTCGGCCACGTCGAGCTCCAGCTCGTCGGCGTGGTAGCGGATCCGCACGTCGAGCTTCGTCGCGGACGCGTGCTTCAGGGTGTTGGTCGCGGCCTCCTGGACGATCCGGTATCCGGCCAGGGACAGCGACTCCGGCAGCTCGACCGCGTCACCGTAAACACCCAGGCTCGTCTCCAGGCCCGCGTGCCGCACCGAGTCCAGCAGCTCGGCGATCCGGTGCAGGCCCACGGCGGCCGGGGCCGTCGCGGGGGAGGAGTCGGGGGCGCCCCCCGGGGCCGGGACGGCGGACCGGGCCGCGGACCGGCCGCCCGCGGAGCCGGCGGTCGAGAGCGCGGACCGAGGAGCCGGCGAACCGGTCGCGGCGTGCGCGGGCGAGAGGCCGGCGGTGGACGCGGCGCCTGGGGACGTGGCCGACACGCCGTGCGACGCGGGCACACTGCCGGGTGCGGCTGGCGAGTCGCCCGGTGGCGCCGGTGTGGAGGTGGCGCCGGGGGAGACGGCGGCCGTGAGGGACGGCGGCGGCGGTGGGTCGTTCTGGCGGAGGAGGCCCAGCATGCGGTGCAGCTCGTCGACCGCGGTGCGGGCGCTCTGCTCCACCGCTGTCAGGGCCTGCTTCGCCTGGGACGTGTCGCGGTCCAGGACACGGCGGGCCGCCGAGGCCTGGACGCCCATCACCGACACGTGGTGCGCAACCACGTCGTGCAGCTCGCGGGCGATGCGCATGCGCTCGTGCAGGACGGCGCGCGCGGACTCCTCCTCCTTCGCGGACAGCAGCTCGGCGGCCTGGGCCTCGACCTGGTGGCGCCGGCGCTCGGCGATCCAGGCGATCTCACCGAAGAAATACGCGAAGCCGAATATCAGGATGTTGACCAGGACGCCGTTGATCGCGGCGGCGAGGATCGGGGACACCGGGCCGTGGGCGCCGGTGAACTCGGCGGCGGAGAGCCAGGGCAGCGCGATGAAGTAGGAGATGCCGAGCCAGGCGAACATCGCGGCGATGACGCCCCCGCGCAGCCAGGACGAGCGGCGGTGGTCGCGGCCCCAGGCGCCGAGCGTGTAGATCGCGGCGAACAAGGCGCCCGAGGTCAGCTGTTGCTCGGGGGCGTGCCGGACCTGACCGGCGATGAACGCCACCGCCACCACGACCGTGATCACCTCGGGCGAGCGGCGCCGCCAGCACAGCGGGAGCGTGACGAGGACGGCCCACAGGACCTGCTCGATCAGTGACGGCGGGCGGTCGGACATGAACATGCCGACGCTGCGGGCCATGATCAGGTTGACCAGCGTGACGGCGGTGACGACGAGCCCGATGACGACGTCGATGCGCAACTGGCGCTCGTGCGGCCGGGGGCGCTGCCAGCCCTCACCGGCGGCGATCGTTTCCTCGGCGACCATCGCACCCACCCCTCCCCTGGTGACTCCGCGCAGTCTACGGGTGGGGTGTGACAGTCGCTTGCGGGATACTCGACCGAGAGCGAGCACGATTCGGATCAATATGTTCAGGGGGATGACAATGGCCGAATCCAGATCATCCGCGCCGATGTGGACGGTTGCCGGGTTGGTGGAGGCGCCGGCGCGGCAGGTGGCGGACGTCCTGTTCGCCATCAGGCCCGGTCGGGTGTCCGAGGACAACGCCCTGCTCCTCTGGGTGACGTACCAGCCGTTGTGGAACAACGTGGCGCTCGCCCTCGACGGCGGTCCCGAGGAGTACACGCTGCGGCTGGGCGACGATCCGCGCGGCTACACCAGGATGACGCTCGACCGCCCGCGCGGGATGATCACGTTGCAGGGCAACTGGTGGTACCGGGGGCAGCACACGATCGAGTCGCACGAGCGCGGCGCGGCCGTTGTGTACCGGGTCTACAACATGGCGTCCGGCCTGGGTCGTTTCACGGTACCGCTGATGCAACGGGGCTTCGGCAAGGGCATGGCCAAGGGCCGGCAACGGCTGCTGGACGCACTGGGTGAACGGCTGCATTGCAACACCGCCCCACTTCCGTAACCGACGGGCGTTGTCCGGGCGGCGGCAGGAACGTGGTGAGCTCAGCGCTCGCCGGGCCCTGGTCGAGACCCGGACAGCACGACCGGCTATCGCCGCTGGCATGGCTATTGTCGCCATGCCGGCGGACGGTGGAGGCCCGACGAGAACGCCGACCACTCCCAGCGGTTGCCCAGGCCGAATCAGTCGGCGGGCTTGCCGAACCAGCGGGAGAGGTGGTCGTCCAGGTCCTGCTGATCGTCGCCGATCCAGGCGACGTGGCCGTCGGGGCGTAGCAGGACGCACGGAGCATCCAGTGCCGCTGTGGGATCCCCGAGGTAGTCGACCCGGTCCGACCAGCCGCCGGCGGTCAGGCGTTCGGTGCGGTCCAGCAGCAGGCCGCGGCCGCGGTGCAGCAGACCGTAGAGGTGGCCCTGTCGCACGTCGATGTCGCGCAGGCGGCGGCCGAGCAGGTCGGGGCCTGCGCCGAAGTCGTAGCGGATGCCGATCGCGGTGATCTTCTCGATGAGGTAGCGGTTCACCTCGTCGAAGTCCATCAGCTCGGTGAGCAGCCTGCGCACGGCCCGCGCGCCCGGTTCGGCGGACAGCAGTTCCGTCTGGGCGCGGGTGTTGTCCAGCACGTCCTCGGCGACCGGATGACGTTCGGCCTGGTAGGTGTCCAGCAGTGTTTCCGGCGCCCAGCCGCGGACCTGTGCGGCCAGTTTCCAGCCGAGGTTGCATGCGTCCTGAACGCCCAGGTTGAGGCCCTGCCCGCCGATGGGTGGATGAACGTGTGCCGCATCGCCGGCCAGCAGCACCCGCCCGACCCGATAACGTTCGGCCAGCCGTGTGGCATCCCCGAAGCGGGACAGCCATCGCGGGGAGTGCACGCCGAAATCGGTTCCGGCGATGGCGCGCAACTGTTGTTTGAAATCCTCGAGGGTGGGCGGTTTCGCGCGGTCGCTGACTCCCGCGGCGGGGACGACGACGCTGTAGACCCCGACGCCTGCGGGCCGGAGCCAGAATCGCTGATGGGGCTCGCGGATTTCGGTCACCTTGGCGGCGATCTCCTCCTGCGGCACACCGACTTCCATCTCGCCCATCAGCGTCTCGGTCCGCGAGGGCTCGCCGGGGAAGCCGACGCCGAGCAGTTTGCGCACCGTACTGCGCCCGCCGTCACAGCCGACGAGATAGCGCGAGCGCAGCCGTTCCCCGCCGGCCAGCTCGACGGTCACGCCGTCGTCGTCCTGATCGAAATCGGCCACCGCACAACCGCGCCGGACCTGCGCACCCAGTTCGATCGCATGTTCTTCGAGCAGGTGAACGATGACCGGCTGCGGGATGCCCAGCAGATAGGCGTGCGCGGAATCCAGGCCCTCGGGCGCGGGTTTGTCGATGGCGGCGAAGAAGCCGCCGGCCGGACGCTGTCTTCCGCGTTCGAGCATGCGCTCCAGCAGCCCGCGCATTGCCATCAGCTCGATACTGCGAATATGCAGGCCGACGATGCGGGCGAACGACACGGGCTCGGTTTCCTTCTCCAGGACGAGTACCCGCACGTCGTGCAGCCGCAGTTCCGCGGCCAGCATCGCACCGGTCGGCCCGCACCCGGCAATGATCACATCGGACGGCGACGGCTCGGCGGTGAACTGCGCAGCGTGCATAGGTGTTGCCTTTCGGGAGTGCCTTGTTGACGGCGCTCCCGGCGACACCTACGTCAATCGCCAGACCGTGACGGGAAGGGGGAGCACCCACATCGATGCAGCGTTCATGGGTCTCACCTCCTCGGGCGGCGTCACGGGCAGCTGCAAGCTACTAGCCCGAGCATCATCCCGTCCAGTCCTTTCCGAGGCCGTGAACGCCGTGGAGGCTTTTGTCAATCGTTTACGGATCGACGGACGGTCGTTGGATGTCGGCACTCTGACGCGTGATCGTATTGATAAATCTTGACCAAACGTCGATCAGCGACTATGAATGTGCATCGAGAGCGCTCTCCCGTCCTCTCCGCCACCGAACGGGAGACACCATGCCCCGATCCCGCAAGGTCGACCGGCTGCGCGCCGGCGCGGGAGCCGCCCTCCTGGGCAGCACCCTCGCCGTGGTGCAGTTCGCGGCCCCCGCGCTGGCCGCCGACCTCAACCTGACCCAATACGTCAACCCGCTGATCGGCACCGACGACAGCAACTCGCCGAACCCGGTCGGCGGCGGCGCCGGCGGTAGCACGTTCCCGGGTGCGACCGTGCCCTTCGGCATGCTCCAGTTCAGCCCGGACACGCCGACCGCGTCCCCGTCGGGCTACCGCGACAGCGACCGCACCATCGAGGAGCTCAGCCTCACCCACTTCAACGGGGCGGGCTGCCCGAACAACGAGGACATCGGGCTGCTGCCGGTCACCGGCGCGCTCGGCTCGTCGCCCGGCACGTCGTGGACCGGCTACGCATCGGCGTACACCAAGAGCAACGAGGTCGTTCAGGCCGGCTACTACAAGAACCGCCTGGACAAGTACTCGACGAACGTCGAGGTCACCACCACGACGCGCACCGGGGTCATGCGCCTGACGTTCCCGTCGACCAGCCAGGCCCGGCTGCTGGTCAACACCAGCCGCAGCGCGACGGGCAACCGCAGCGGCAGCATCAGCATCTCCGGCAGCGACGTCACCGGCAACGTCACCGCCGGCGGGTTCTGCGGCTCGTCGAAGACCTACCCGATCTACTTCTCGATCCACTTCGACCGCGCCCCGGCGTCGTTCGGCACCTGGAACGGCTCGACGATCACCAACGGCTCGGCGAGCACCAGCGGCACCAACACCGGCGGCTTCGTCACCTGGGACACCACGAGCAACGCCGTGGTGAACGCGCAGATCGGCGTCTCCTTCGTCAGCGTCGCGAACGCCACGGCCAACCTCAACGCCGAGACCGCCGCGTTCGACACCGCGCGGACCAATGCCGGCAACGCCTGGAACAGCGCGCTCAACCGCGTCCAGGCCACCGGCGGCAACGCCACCGAGCTGCAGAAGTTCTACACGGCGCTGTACCACGTGATGCAGAACCCGAACGTCGCAAGCGACGTCAACGGCCAGTACCGCGGCTTCGACAACGCGATCCACACCGCGTCCCACCCGGTCTACCAGAACTACTCCGGCTGGGACATCTACCGCTCGTGGGCCGCGCTCGTCGCGTTCATCGCGCCCGACGTCACCAGCGACATCATGAAGTCGATGGTCCTCGACGGCCAGCAGGGCGGCCTGCTGCCCAAGTGGTCGCAGCAGACCAACGAGGACTTCGTCATGACCGGCGACCCGGGCCCGATCATCGTCGGCAGCGCCTACCAGTTCGGCGCCCGCGACTTCGACACCGCCGCGGCGCTGCAGCTGATGAAGAACGCGATCGCCGGCGGCGGCGCGCAGGGGTCGCCGATCCGCGGGCGCGAGTCGGAGTACGAGACCAACCACTTCATCGCCGGGGCGCCCTCGGACTCCCTGGAGTACTCCGCCTCGGACTTCGCCGTGGCCCAGTTCGCCAAGGCGCTCGGCGACACCGCCACCTACAGCTCGGCGATGACCCGGGCGCAGTACTGGCGCAGCTCGTTCTCCGGCGAGTCGGGGTACATCCACCCGCGCAACAGCGACGGCAGCTTCGCGTGGCCGCTCAACCCCGCCCAGGAGAGCCCCTACACCGAGGGCAACGCCACGCAGTACACCTGGATGGTCCCCTACAACTTCGCCGACCTGATCTCGCTCATGGGCGGCCCGCAGACCGCGAGGCAGCGTCTCGACCAGCACTTCACCGAGCTCAACGGCGGCCTCACCCGGCCGTATTTCTACATCGGCAACGAGCCCGAGCACGGCGTGCCGTGGGCGTACAACTTCGCCCAGTACCCGGCCGGCACCTCCGCCGCGGTGCGGCGCGTCATGAACGAGTCGTTTACCACCGGCGCCGGCGGCCTGCCCGGCAACGACGACCTCGGCGCCACGTCCGCCTGGTACGTCTGGTCGGCGATGGGCATGTACCCGGCCACGCCCGGCGCGGACACCCTCGCCGTCCACGGGCCGTCGTTCCCGTCGATCCTCATCCAGCGGCCCGGCGGCAACGTGCAGATCAACGGCGGCAGCTCCACCTCGCAGTACGTGCGGAGCCTCACGCTCAACGGCGCCACGGTGTCGCGCAACTACCTGCGCTACCCGGACCTCGCCGCCGGCGGCACCCTGCAGTACACAATGGGCACCAGCCCGTCCCCGTGGGGCACCGGCGCCGGCGACGTCCCACCGTCCTTCACCGACGGCGCGACCCAGCCGCCGACCCCGCCGAACCTTGGCACCAACCTTGCCCTCGGCAAGACCGCCACGAGCTCGGCCACGTGCGCCACGGCCGAGTCGGCCGCGAAGGCCGTCGACGGCAGCCTCTCCAGCAACAGCAAGTTCTGCTCCGGTACGGCACCGCGGTTCCTGCAGGTCGACCTCGGCACCAGCCAGACCGTCGGCTCCGTGGTCATCGAGCACGCCGGCCTCGGCGCGGAGAACACCGGCTGGAACACCGGCGCGTTCACGATCTCCACCAGCACCGACGGCAGCACCTGGAGCCAGGCGATCTCGGTCACCGGCAACCGGTCCAGCCGTACCGTGCACCAGTTCACGCCGCGCACCGCCAGGTACGTCAAGCTCGACATCTCCACGCCCGCCAACGACGGCAACGGCGCGGCCCGCATCTACGAGCTCGAGGTGTACAGCGCCGGCCCGACCGGCAACCTCCTGCTCAACAAGCCCGCCACCGCCGACTCGAGCTGCGCGGCCAGCGAGGGCCCGGAGAAGGCCGTCAACGGCAGCGTCTCCGGCGGCTGGAGCGACAAGTGGTGCTCGAAGGGCGCCAACCGCTGGCTGCGGGTCGACATGGGCGCCTCGACGCACCTGGGCTCGATCGTGGTCAAGCACTCCGGCGCCGGCGGCGAGTCGGCGAGCTGGGACACCCGCGACTTCGACCTGCAGGTGTCCGGCGACGGCAGCACCTGGACGACCGTGGCCTCGCCGCGCGGCAACACCGCCGACGTCACCACACACGCCGTCAACATCACCGGCCGGTACGTGCGGCTGAACGTCATCACGCCGGCGCAGAACGGCGACCCCGCGGCGCGCATCTACGAGCTGGAGGCCTATTCCTGACCGATCGGGTCGAGTCGTTCACGGAGGAGCGGCGGACGCCGCTCCTCCTCAGCGGCGGACGCCCTCCTCCTCAGCGGCCGAGCGCCCGCGCGACCGCCGACACGATCTGATCATCGTCCGCGCCGAGGAGGCGCGCCTCGCGCACGAACGCGGTCGCGTGGTCGCGCAACGCCTCGGCCGGATCCGGCCGGAAGGGAGGTGCCGCCGCGACGCGCGTTCCGCCACCCCGCCGGGAGACCACGATCCCGGCCGTCTCGAGTTCACGGTACGTCCGGGCGACCGTGCCGACGGCGAGCCCCAGGTCCGCCGCGAGCTGACGTAGGGGTGGGAGGCGGTCGCCCGGGGCCAGCACACCGAAGCGGACCAGCTCGATCAGTTGGCGGCGCAGCTGCTCGTACGGTGGCGTGGGATCGTCGGTGACCACCGTCAACGCCGGACGGTCGGTCACGGCGTCCGCACCCGCGGGTCGGCCCCGTCCATCGAGGTCAATACCGCGGCTACGCACCAGCTCGCCATGGCCAGTGACGCGGGAACCAGTGCGAGCAGCCCCCAGCCCGTAGTCGTCCACCACGCCGGCGCGCAGGAGATGCCGTGCAGGCCCCCGGCCGCGGTCAGGCTGACGCCGGCGAGAGGGATGGCGATGAGGATGCCGACGCCACCGGTAACGGTGCGGGCCGCGCGCCTGCGCAGCGCGTCGTCGCCGGCCAGGTCGCCGGCACTGCCGGATCGCGGCCGGCGGACGATGGTGCGCGCGGCGACGTACGCCAGCAGCAGGCCGACCAGCAGGACAACCGCGAGCCGGCCGGTGTAGAACGAGCCCGGCCACGGGCCGTGGCTCTCGAATGTGTCGGACGTGCATTGCCGGCCGAGCGAGCGTCCCGGGCGTCCCATGTCATCGGTTCTGCCGGCCGCCGTCGTCGAGATGAGCAGCACCAACAGCATGCCCCCCGTGGCGGCGACCGTCCGGCTGAGCTGACGCGGCAGGTAGTCGTGGATGCGACGGACCTCGACAGCCGCGGTCCGCGTCGGCCCGCGCGGTGGCCGGACCGTCAGCTCCCCGGCGAGCACGCCGAGGAGGGTGCACAGCCCGAACAGCGGTGCGGCCAGCAACAGCCCCGTGCCGAGGTCGCCGGATCGGGCGGCGGTGATGCCGGCGATCAGGCCGATCGTCACGCCCGCCCATCGCAGCACGGCCGTGCGCCGGGCGACGGCCCTGGGGATGCCGGCCGCTTCGCCGGCCGGTCGGCGCGTGACCCGCCGTGCCAGCAGCACAAGCAGGCCGCATGCGATCAGGCCGGCCAACAGCACCTCGAACGACAGTGCGGCCACGAGCATCCTCTTTGTATTAGGGGAGTGATACAAGGAGGATGGACTGCCGCACCACTTGTGTCAAACACTTGGTACATTATCGGGGTCGCGGGCGCGGAGGTACGCGTCCAGGTCGGCGGCGCCCTTGAGCATGGCGCGGCCCCGGGCGGACAGGCGGGCCTGCCAGTCGCGCAGGGTCGACTCCAGCGGGGCGACGCCTCCGGCGGAGCGGACCTGAGCGATCAGCGGGGCGATCTGCTCCAGCAGGTAGCCGCCCCGCCTGAGCTGGTGGGCCAGCCGGACGTCCCGCACGTCGGCCGCGCTGTAGATCCGGTAACCCGTCCGCGGATCGCGGTGCGGCCGGACCAGCCCGGCGTTCTCCCATTTGCGCAGGGTGGCGGGGCGGAGGCCGAGCCGCCTGGCCAGCGGGCCGACGAACGTGTCGCCGCGTTCCTGCGGCACGGGCGCCAGCTCGCGCAGCGCGGCTTCGACGGCCTGGAGCGTGCGGCGGTCGTCGAGGAGCTGGCCGTGGCTTTGGTCGATGAGCCGCAGCGCGTCCTCGGTGGCACCCCGGTTGACCGCCCGCATGATCGACGTGGCCGTCTGGTGACCGTGCCCGGGCACGAGGGCGAGGAACGCGCGCAGGGCCCGGGCGTGCAGCGGCGTGTAGGTGCGGTAGCCGTGGACGGTGCGCTCGGCGGCGGGCAGGATGCCGGCGTCCTCGTAGTTCCTGATCGCCTGGGTGGACAGGCCGTGCTCGCGCGCCAGGTCCACCGGTCTCATGGGTGCATCATGGGGTCAGCGGCGGGTCCGGCGCCATAGCAAGAGCCCGGCACCGAGCACGACGGCGGCGATCGGGGTGGTCAGCGCGGCCGGCCAGGGGCCGCGCTGCGGGCCGCGGGCGTGCCGGACGGTCGCGTCGGACAGCAGGCCGGTGGCCAGCCGCAGGTCGGCCACCCTGCAGGTCTGCATGCCCAGCTCGCAGGTCGATCCGGTGTCGAAGCTGGACAGTGTCCGGCGGGGGCCGTCGCGCAGTGGTACCTCGGTCAGGAACAGGTGGCCGACGTCGTTCGTGGTCGCGGCGACCAGGCTGCTGGCCGAGCGCCAGCCCAGGACCTGGACGACGCCGTCGACCGGTGCCGGCGGTTGCGGGCCGCCGTCGTCAGCGACCGGGATGAAGCTGACGCTGCCGGCGTTCGACAGGAACTCGCCGAGGTCGGTATTCCCGCTGGAGGGCCCGTCTCCTCGCCAGGGCACGGTGGCGAGGAACCGGCCGTCCGGCGACCAGCCGACGTTGGCGACCAACTCGCGATCGTCCCTGATCTTGATGGTGCCGGACTCACGGCCGTCGAGATCGAGCAGGTGGACGGTCCGGCCGACCTGCACGGCGAGCCGGCGGCTGTCCGGCGCGAACGCCGCCGTCCAGGCCGGTTTGCCGGCCGCCAGCTCGGTGCTCCGCCCGGTCGTCAGGTCGAGCAGCCGTAGCGTGCCGCCGCGGGCCACCTCGGAGTCGACGAAGTTGACGGTGCCGTCGGAGCCGGTCAGCGTCGCGGCGCTGTAGGCGACGTAACGGCCGTCGGGCGACCATGCCAGCAGGCGTACCCCGACCGGGCCGTCGATCGGGATCGATCGCCGCTTACCGGTACCGAGGTCGACGAGGACCAGGTCGCTGATCGCACCGCGGTTGTCGCCGAGCAGGACGAGGGTGCCGTCCGGGGCGAGCAGCGCCGACGGCAGGTCGCGCTCCTGCATGGCGTCGACGCGGCGATACGTGTCCCGGTCGGCCCCGACCACGAGCGGCTGGAACATGTTGAACAGCTCGCCGTTGCCGTAGGTGTAGAGCGCGATCGCGCGGCCGGCCGGCGCCTTGGCGACGGTGCTGGTGAGCGTCGAGTACCCGGCGAACCGATCCGGCAGGCCGGGCTCCCGCGTCGGTGCGCCCGGCCGGGTGAGTGGCTGCGTGAACGGCACGGCCGCGACGGCGAGCGCGAGCACGACGAGCACCCACACCGCGGCGGTGCCGATCCGGCGGCGGCGCGCCGAGCGGCGGCCCCGGGTGAGCACCGTGTCCAGGTAGCCGTCCCGCATCGGCGGCGCCGGGTCGTCCGGCAGGGTGGCGAACAGTTCTCTCATGACGCGTCCTTCCCCTCCGGCACGTAGTTGGGCAGCAGGCGGCGCAGCGCGGTGATGGCGTACGACGTCTGGCTCTTGACGGTCCCGGGCGAGCAGCCGAGTATCGCCGCGGTCTGGGCGACGTCGAGGTCCTCCCAATAGCGCAGAACCAGCACGGCGCGCTGGCCGCGGGACAGCTTGGCCAGCGCGGCCAGCACGTCGACACGCTGCTCGGCCCCGCCGATCGGCGACGCCGCCAACTCGGGCAGCGTGTCGACCGGCCGCACCCGGCGGTTCCAGGCGCGCTCCCGCTCGGCCAGGTACGCATGGACCAGCATCGTCCGCACGTACGCGTCGATCGACTCCGCCGCCGTCGCCTTCCGCCAGTGCCGATACAGCGCGACCAGGCAGTCCTGCAAGAGATCGTCCGCGGCCGACCACTGTCCGCACAGCCGGTACGCCAGCCGCCGCAGCGACGGCGTGCGTGCCCGCACGTAGTCGACGTATTCCCGTTCATCCCGCAACCCGGCCTCCCAGAGCATATGAGTGGTCCAGGACGCGAATCGGTTGTGGGCCGGTCGGAGACGATCGTGCGGCCGGCGGCATCGCCCGGGACGCCGCGCGCCCGACGCCGACCCGGCGCAGGCGCGCGGCGGGGTGACTCAGGCGAAGTCGGGCACGGCCTCGAGCGCGTGCTCGACGCGGCCCTTGGGCTCCTCCCACAGCTCCTGCCGGCCGAGCGGGGTCAGGTCCAGCAGCGAGTAGGCGCCGCCGAAGTCGGTGCCGCGGGCGTACGTCGAATAGGTGTGGTAGATCTCGCCGCCGGCGGCCAGGAAGCAGCTGAACCCCGGCAGCTCCGGCGACTCCACCACCGGCAGCGACCGGTAGTTGTACACCGGCGGCTTGACCGCCTCGTCGAACGACACGTCGAAGTCGAAGTTGAAGTCGTCGCCGTACGACGAGTACCACGGGACCTGCCAGCCCCGCCGCTCGCGGTAGCCGGCGATCTTGGCGTACGGTGCGCGGGACACCAGCACGAACGTGGTGCTGCGGGCGGCCAGGTGCCGCAGCAGCGCCGGGGAGATCTCGTCGACCGACGCCGTGCAGCTCGCGCAGGCGTCGTCCCAGCTCGGATCGAACATCACATGCTGCACGATCAGCTGCGGCCGCCCCTCGAACAGGTCGGCGAGCGTCACGTCGCCGGACGGTCCGTGGAAGCGGTACGGCTTGTCGATGCGCACCATCGGCAGCCGCCGCCGGTCCGCGTTGATGCGGTCCAGCCGGTGCCGTGCCTCCTTCTCCTCCTCCAGCAGCGCCCGCCGTGCGGCGAGCCACTCGTCCCGGTTGACGATCTCCGGAAGTGCCATGTCGGTCGGCCTCCTCGTGTCGGTGGTACCTCTGCACTGGTACGACCGACGGATACCCGCGATTCGGACGCTTCCGCACGAAAAAATCTCAGCCCGGCAACCCCGCGCGGGTGATGTCGCGCCAGGCGTGGCCGTCCGGCAGGTGCTCGTGCAGCCAGCGCCGGCGGTCGGCGGGCAGGGCCGGCAGCGCCAGCTCGAGGTCGGCGGTGTCCTTGTCGCGGGCGCCCTTCGCCTTGAACAGCAGCACCAGCTCCGGGACGAGATACGGCACGCCGTCCGCGGACGTCCGGATGATGTCGCGGTAGGGGAGGCGCAGCGCGGCGTCGCGGCGGCTGATCCAGGTGTCGCCGTCGTGGGGCTCGCGGAAGACGTCGAGCACGAACGCGCCGCTGTGCGGGTCACGCACCCACGTCTGGTGGGACTCCTGCCACGTCCGGCCGCCCGGCGGTGCCAGCTCGAAGCCCGCCAGCGCGGCGCGGACCTGGTCGAACGCGCCCTCGGGGACGGCGATCTCGATGTCCTCGTGCGCGCGGGTCTCGCGGCCGTGCCACAGGTCGAGTGCCCAGCCGCCGGCGACGCACCAGGGTGCGGTGACGCGCCGCAGGCGCCGGGCGACCTCCGCGGGAGGCCACGGCTCCCACCGCCCGTCGGCCACGGCCTACGCTCCGGCGTGGAGCCGGCGGACGAGGTCGACGTAGCGCTGCTGAGCGTCGGCCTGCCCGGTGCCGGCCAGCGCTTTCCAGGCGTCGTACTTGGCGCGGCCCACCGGGTCGAACACGCCGGGGCGGCCGCCGTCCACGTCCCCCTGGGTGCCCTGCTTGTAGAGGGCGTACAGCTGGAGCAGCACGTCGTTGCCGGGGCGCCGGTCGAGCTGCTTGACGTCGGCCTGCGCGCGCTCGAACTCTTCGGTCACGGACATGCCGGAAGCCTATCCGGCCGGATCCGCGGCGGTATGCAGCGGAAGAAAATCGGTCACCGAACCGATGTGGGCAAGATCTGCCGGGCACTATCATCCGACCACGCCGGCAGACCGACGAGGGCGGGGATGATCGACGTGCATGACCGGATCGCGGTGGCGTTCGAGGGCGACGGGGCGGGCGAGGGCGCGCTGTCGTGGGGGCAGCAGGACATCTGGCGGGCGATGGTGCGGCAGGAGTCGTGGCTGCCCAACGGGGCGTGGGGGCCGCTGCCGCCGGGCACGACGCTGGACGAGGTGGCGGATCGGCTGCGGTACCTCATGAGCCGCTTCCCGACGGCGCGCACCCGGCTGATCCTCGGCGCCGGCGGCGGCCCGCGCCAGGTGGTCTCCGGCGCGGGCGAGATCGCGCTGGACGTCGTGGACACCGGGGGACAGGACCCCGCGGAGCTGGCCGAGGAGCTGCGCCTGCGGCTGCAGGACGCGCCGTACGACTTCGAGCGCGACTGGCCGATCCGCATGGCGGTCGTGCGCCACGAGGGCGAGCTCACCCACCTGGTCGTCGTCATGTGCCACCTGGTCACCGACGGCTTCGGCGCCCAGGTGCTACTGGAGGAGCTGGACAAGCGGCCGGAGACGCCGGTGCCCGACCTGCAGCCGCTGGAGCAGGCGCGCTGGCAGGCCTCGGCGGGCGGTGCGCGGCTGAACGGCATGGCGCTGCGCCACTGGGAGTCGATCCTGCGCGGGATGCCGCTGCGACGGTACCCCGAGTCGGCCGACCAGCGTTCCCCGCGACACTGGCGCGGCGAGTTCCGCTCGCCGGCGCTGAGCCTCGCGCTGCGCTCGATCACGGCCCGGACCGGGGTCGCGTCCGCGCCCGTGCTGCTGGCCGTGTTCGCCGTCGCCCTGGCCCGGGTGACCGGCCTGGACCCGGTGGTGGTCCGGCCCATGGTGAACAACCGGTTCCGGCCGGGCCTGGACCGCGTGGTGTGCATGCTCGCGCAGTACGGCCTGTGCCGCCTGGACGTCGCCGGCGTCTCGTTCGCCGAGGCGATCGACCGGGCCCGGCGCTCGGCGCTGAGCACCTACAAGCACGCGTACTACGACCCGGCCGCCCTCGACGACCTGGTCGCCCGGGTGGTCGGCGAGCGGCCCGGCCTGCAGCTGCCGTGCTACTTCAACGACCGCCGCGACGAAGCGGCCACGGCCGGCGTGCCGGTGCCGTCGGCGGCCGAGGTGGCC